>DBGFLV010000141.1:0-13611 GCA_048528425.1 Oxalobacter sp.
GGTTCATCGGACATAAGTATTTTTCCTGTCAATAATGCGGCGGTTTTTCATTTAACGGATCGTCGTTTTCAAGCTCGATCATTCTCCGTGCCATTTCTTTCAACACCGTTTCAAGACCATCCAGCCTTTGCTGCTGCTGATAAAGAGTCTTGTTCAGTTCGTCAATCATGTCTTCCTGCTGACTGATTCTGATCTCAAGGTCAATGATACGTTCTTCCATATCCGGATTCCACCAGGTAAGTCATTCAAAAAACCGGACAGAGTCTGTCAGGCCGCTTTGTTTTTCTGCAACAGGGCTTTCAGATTGGCCAGTCTGGTCTGAGGCGTCAACACTTCGGTCTCTTGAGGAACTGCCGTCCCTTCGTTCAGTTTCATTTCAGCGATAAACCGGGAAGGTTCACACTGAATGACCTCGCGACCTTTTTTTCTTTTTTTGCACCACGATAGGTGCAGTGTTCTCTGCGCCCGGGTGATACCCACGTACATCAATCGCCTTTCTTCCTGAATGCGTACAGCCAACTGATCGACAGGCAGATCCGGATCGCCCAAATGCGGCAGTATGCCTTCTTCCACACCGACCAGAAAAACGTGCGGAAACTCGAGCCCCTTTGCCGCGTGCAACGTCGACAGATGAACGGCATCCGGAACTTCGTCCTTTCCTTCCAGCATCGTCATCAGGGCAACCATTTGTGTCAGTTCTAGCAAACTTTTTTCAGGGCCGTCTTTCAGTTTTCCCCCACATCCTTTTTCCTTCAGCCAGTTCGTGAATTCCAGCACATTTTGCCATTTGTTTTTGGCCGTCCGCTCGTCGAAATTGTCGTAAAGATAGGCTTCATAAGCCATTTCATGCATCAACTCATCCAGCAGTTCCGCTGCGTTTTCACCCTTTGCTGACGCGCCCGGACGGCTGGCTCTTTCCTGGATCCGGTTGATGAAATCGCAAAATTCCCGAAGCGGCAAGAGTTGGCGTGGAGACAGTTTCGCCTCGATTCCGCCCTTATACACCGCCTCGAATAACGAACACTGCCATTGTCCTGCATAAGCGCCAAGTGCTTCAAGCGTCGCTCCCCCGACGCCCCGTCTCGGCGTTGTCACGGCACGGATAAAAGCCGGATCATCGTCCAGGTTGGCAACGAGACGCAAATAACTGATGACATCGCGTATTTCGGCTCGGGCAAAAAAACTTTGACCTCCTGAAATCGTATAAGGAATATTTTCCCGCCGCAATGCCGTCTCGAAAAGTCGCGCCTGATAATTGCCCCTGTAAAGAATGGCGTAATCCGAAAATCGTGCCCGTCGTTCAAAACGATGCGCAGACAACAGCATGACGACCTGCTCGGCTTCCTGTTCCTCATCGGCCACCGCCACCGTTTCGACCGGTTCTCCCAGTCCATGATCCGACCACAACGTTTTTTCGAACAGTTTCGGATTGTTGGCAATGACCGCATTGGCCGCTTGCAAAATGCGCATGGAAGACCGGTAATTCTGTTCAAGCCGGATTACTTTCAGGTCGCTGAAATCCCGCTGAAGAATTTTCAGATTTTCGATAGTGGCGCCCCGCCAGGCGTAAATGGCCTGATCGTCATCGCCCACCGCGGTAAACATCGGTTTTTTGCCGGCTCCCGATACCAACAGCTTCACCAATTCGTACTGGCAGGTATTCGTGTCCTGATATTCATCCACCAGTAAGTATCGCAGCCTTCGCTGCCATTTTTCGCGCACTTTTTCGTTGGAACGAAACAATTCGACCGGTAACCGGATCAGGTCATCGAAATCAACTGCCTGATACGCCGACAACGTAGCGACGTAATTTCGGTAAATGCGCGCTGCCTGGGCCTCGTCGTCGTCAACAGCGTTTTTCAATGCGATGTCAGGCTCGATCATTCCGTTTTTCCACAAGGAAATGGCGCCCAGTATCCGACGAATCGTTTGCTTGTCCGTGGTAACCGCCAAATCCTGCACCAGCGAAAAACAGTCGTCGCTGTCCAAAATCGAAAAGCGATCTTTCAAATTCAACTCTTTCGCTTCTTGCCTCAGAATGCCGACGCCTAATGAATGAAAAGTCGAAATCGTCAGTTTCGAGGCGTCCGACGGCGATGAAAGCAATTTTCCGATGCGTTCGCGCATTTCAGTGGCAGCCTTGTTGGTGAAGGTCAGCGCGGCGATATGCCGCGCTTCATACTTCCCGCTTCTGATCAGATAAGCGATCTTTTGTGTAATGACACGGGTTTTGCCCGAACCGGCCCCGGCCAGAACCAGGCAGGGCCCTTCCATGTAATCAACAGCTTCACGCTGCTCTGCATTCAAATTGGCGAAAACATCGTTTAACATACGGGCATTTTCCGACACAACAAAAGGGCAGCCATTATACAGCGCGGAGAAAAACCCCGGTTAACAAGTTCGGGTAAACTATTCATTTACACATTTGACCTCTTGTAATGACAAAAGCCGTCCCCATCTTCGGAAGATGGCGTGGACACCGCTTATTCTGTGCAAGTCCGCTTTCACATTAGGAAAACATATGGAACAATTTCACGGGACAACCATCGTATCGGTTCGACGCGGCGACAAAGTCGCTCTGGGCGGAGACGGGCAGGTCACCCTGGGCAACATCGTCATCAAGGGAACGGCCCGAAAAGTCCGTAAACTGTACAACGGAAAGGTTCTGGCCGGTTTTGCAGGCGGGACAGCCGATGCGTTTACGCTTTTAGAACGTTTCGAAGCGAAACTGGAAAAGCATCAGGGTAATCTGCTTCGCTCTTCCGTCGAACTCGCGAAAGACTGGCGTACAGACCGCATGTTGCGCCGGCTGGAAGCCATGCTGCTGGTCGCCGATCGGGAATCCACACTCGTCATTACCGGAAACGGCGATGTGCTGGAACCGGAAGAGGGCGTCGGTGCCATCGGTTCAGGCGGTGCCTATGCCCAGTCCGCCGCTTTGGCCCTTCAACGCAATACCGATCTGTCTCCTGCCGACATTGTCGCGAAGTCCCTTTCGATAGCTGGCGATCTCTGTATTTACACCAATCAGGCCCACCTCATCGAGACGCTGGATTAACTCTCATTATTCATTCTTCTCTTTTCACCCGAAAAACATCATGAATTTAACCCCTGAAGAGATTGTCACGGAACTGGACAAACATGTGGTCGGACAATCTAAAGCCAAACGGGCTGTCGCCGTCGCCTTGCGCAATCGCTGGCGGCGCCAACAGGTTGCCGAACCGCTGCGTCATGAAATCACCCCGAAAAATATTTTGATGATCGGCCCGACCGGTGTCGGCAAAACCGAAATCGCCCGCCGACTGGCCAGACTGGCCGATGCTCCTTTTATCAAGATAGAAGCGACGAAATTTACCGAAGTCGGTTATGTCGGCCGGGATGTCGACACGATCATCCGGGATCTGGTTGACATCGGTATCAAGCAAACCCGTGAAGCCGAGATGAAAAAAGTCCGTGCCAATGCAGTTGACGCTGCCGAAGACCGTATTCTCAACATTTTAGTACCACCACCCCGAGACTTCGGTTTCAATTCCAACGAAACGCCAACTTCTGCCGGAGAAAGTACCCGTCAAGTCTTCCGGAAAAAACTGCGGGAAGGCTCTTTAGACGACAAGGAAATCGAAATCGAAGTCGCTGATGCCGGCCCTCACATGGAAATCATGGCGCCTCCCGGTATGGAAGAGATGACCGAACAGATCAAATCAATGTTTTCCGGACTGGGTGGAAACCGCAAGAAAAACCGGAAAGTCAAAATCCGTGAAGCGTTCAAACTGCTTCTTGAAGAAGAGGCAGCGAAACTGATCAATGAAGACGATTTGCGCCAGAAAGCGATCGCCAACGTTGAACAAAACGGTATTGTTTTCCTGGATGAAATCGACAAAATCGCTTCCCGTTCGGAAACGAGCGGAGCGGACGTGTCGCGTGCTGGTGTCCAGCGTGATTTACTGCCGTTGGTCGAAGGCACGACGGTGAACACCAAATACGGCATGATTAAAACAGATCACATCCTTTTTATCGCTTCCGGCGCCTTCCAGTTGGCCAAGCCTTCCGATCTGATCCCGGAATTGCAGGGACGGTTCCCCATTCGGGTCGAACTGGAATCCTTGTCCATTGAAGACTTTGAACAAATTTTGACCAGTACGGAAGCCAGCCTCATCTCTCAATATAAGGCGTTACTGGCAACGGAAGGCATGCAACTGGAATTTGATAACGAAGCAATCAGACGGCTAGCCGAAATTTCCTATACCGTCAACGAACGGACGGAAAACATCGGTGCCCGCAGATTGTATACCGTGATGGAAAGGTTACTGGAAGAAATTTCCTTCACTGCCGTCCATTACAACAGCACACTGACGATTGACAAGGCTTACGTCAACGAACGGCTCGAGGCCTTGTCCGTCAATGAAGATTTGTCCCGTTACGTTCTTTAAAACGAAACTTTTCCGTTTGAAACAGCGGTGTCTTTCAATCAAAAGACACCGCTTTCTTATTCCACCCAGACCACAACGTCTTCCAGACGCTGTCTTGTCTTTTCGCCCGGTTCGTTTAAACGATAACCGAAAGCCACCATGACGCCCAGACCGTACCGTCCGTTGTCTGTCAATCCGTTTTCACTCAGGATTTTTTCGATGGCACGCATGTTACCGCCTTCGATTGCACAGGAATCAATCCCCAGAAAGGCAGCCGCAGTCATCATGTTGCCCAAGGCGATGTACGCTTGTTTCACAGCCCAGTCAAACAAGGTCCGGGAGTGGTCGAGCAAACCGTTTTCCTGCTGAAATTCACGAAAACGCGCTCTTTTTTTCTGCTCCGTTTCGGCAGAAAGATGCTGGACATCCCTCATCATGTGAGTGATGTGTGAAGAATCGAAACGCATGCCGTCTTTAAGACACAGGATCGCCACGTAATGGCTGGCCGTCGGCAGTTGTCCTTGTGCTCCCCAAGTAACCGTTTTGAGTTCTTCCCGCAATTGGGCATTCTGAATCACCAGAAATCGCCAGGGTTCGAACCCGAAAGAACTCGGAGAAAGCCGGGCGGCCTCCAGAATCACGTCAAAATCGGCAGCAGAAATTTTCTTTTTATCATCAAACTGCTTGGTGGCGTGCCGGAATCGAAAAGCGGCAAGCACATCTTCTCGTGTAACCATAACTCCTCCTCAAAAGTTGAAATGCCGAATCTGTTTTCGCGACAGCAAACAGGTTCATTATAAGCGGCCCCTTCCGTCGTTTATCGTTTTGATGAACGAAAAATCATAAAAAAGGCGCTTTAAAAAGCGCCTTATCAGAAACGGAGTTACCGCTTATTTTGCATTCCAAAGCGCTTCCGTCGTATCCAGCATGCGACAGCTGAATCCCCATTCATTGTCGTACCAGGACAGAATCTTGACCAGTGAACCGCCGACTATGCGAGTTTGGGTGGCATCGAAAATACTGGACGCAGGATTGTGGTTGAAATCCGTCGACACCAGAGGTTCGACGTTATAGGCGAGGATCCCCTTCAGTTTGTTCTCGGAAGCGTCTTTCATGATTTTGTTGACTTCTTCAACTGAAGTCTGGCGCGATGCATTGAACGTCAAATCGACAACGGAAACGTTGATCGTCGGAACCCGGATCGCGAAACCGTCCAGTTTGCCGTTCAGTTCCGGAAGAACCAAACCGACCGCCGCCGCCGCGCCTGTTTTGGTGGGGATGATGTTCAGGGCAGCAGCACGGGCACGCCTCGGATCACGGTGATAAACGTCCGTCAACACTTGGTCGTTGGTATAAGAATGGATCGTCGTCATCAAGCCGTCCACGATTCCCAGCCCTTCATTTAATACCATGGCTACGGGAGCCAGACAATTCGTCGTGCACGAAGCGTTCGAAATGACGGTATCACTGGCTTTCAAAATGTCTTGATTGACGCCGTACACGACTGTGGCATCCACGTCTTTACCACCAGGCGCAGATATGATGACTTTCTTGGCACCGGCCCGAAGATGCGCCGAGGCCGCCGCTTTAGAGGTAAAAGCGCCTGTACACTCCAGTACGACGTCAATGTCCAGTTCCTTCCACGGAAGCTTCTCAGGATCGCGGTCACCCACGACCCGAATCCTGTCACCGTTGACGATCAGGTAATCGTTTTCAAAAGAAACGTCCGCCGGAAATTTTCCGTGCGCCGTATCATATTTGGTCAGGAGGGCAATCGTTTCAATGTCACCGGGATTATTGATCGCAACGATTTCGATATTGTGATGTTTGCCGTATTCGTAGTGGGCACGAAGCACGTTCCTGCCGATACGACCGTAACCATTGATTGCCACACGGATAGCCATAAATTAACTCCTGAATTGTTAATAAACCGGTTGTTTGTCGGACGGCCTGGAGAACTGGGAGCCGTACGACTTCCAACCTACTTGCTCAATACTTTTTCTACTTTGGAAACCACGTTTTCTACTGTAAAGCCGAAGTGCCTGAACAAAACGTCGGCCGGTGCAGATTCACCGAAAGTCGTCATACCGACTACTTCACCGTCCAGTCCGACGTATTTGCGCCAATAGTCGGAAGCTGCTGCTTCGATGGCCACTCTCGGCAAGTCCGGCGGCAACACACTGTTTTTGTAAAGCACGTCCTGCTTGTCAAATACATCGGTCGACGGCATCGACACCACTCTCGCCGGTATGTTTTTCTTGGCCAGTTCATCCATGGACCTGACAGCCAACTCGACTTCCGAACCCGTTGCGATCAGAACCACACGGGCATCCGGCGCATCCTTCAAGACGTAACCGCCCTTGCTGATGTTGTCGATCTGTTCCTGCGTCCGATCGAAGTAAGGCAGAGTCTGTCTGGACAAGATTAGAACACTTGGAACCGTGCGGTTTCTTACGGCATTGGCCCAGGCAACCGCCGTTTCAACGGTGTCGCAGGGACGCCAGTTGTCCAGCCCGGGGATCAGTCTCAAGCTGGCAATCTGTTCGATGGGTTGATGCGTCGGGCCATCCTCACCGACTCCGATGGAATCGTGGGTGAACACGTAAATCGTTCCGATTTGCATGAGCGCCGACATCCTGATCGCATTGCGGCAGTAGTCGGAAAACGTCAGGAAAGTCCCCCCGAAAGGAATGAATCCGCCATGCAACACAATTCCGTTCATGATAGCGGCCATCCCGAATTCGCGAACGCCGTAATTGATGTAATTTCCCATCTGACCGCCACGGATCGGCAGACTTTCTTTCCAGTTAGTCAGGTTCGAACCAGTCAAATCGGCCGAACCACCCAGAAATTCCGGCAATACCGGAGCAAATGCCTGTATGGCATTCTGGCTGGCCTTACGAGTAGCGACGTTCTCCTTTTTGGCGACACAATCTGCCAGGTGACGATGAGCGACTTCTTCGAAATCAGGCGGCAACTCGCCTGAAATACGACGCATCAGCTCTTTAGCTTCCTGGGGATACTTCCTGCTGTATTTCTCGAAAAGCGCGTTCCATGCCGATTCGAGTTCATTGCCTTTTTTGCGGGCGTCCCAGGCCGCATAAATGTTTTCTGGAATGACGAAAGGCGGCTCGTTCCACCCGATGGCCTTGCGGGCTGCCGCAATTTCTTCCTCTCCCAACGGGGCACCGTGGGCCTTGCTGGTACCGGCCTTGTGAGGCGCTCCTTTTCCGATCACGGTCTTACAGCAGATCAACGTCGGTTTGTCGGACTCTTTCGCCTGGGCGATAGCGGCGTAAACAGCCGCCACATCATGACCGTTCACGTCACGAATGACGTTCCAGTGATACGCTTCGAACCGTTCCGGTGTATTGTCGGTAAACCACCCCTTGACTTCGCCGTCAATTGAAATCCCGTTATCGTCGTACAATACGATCAATTTGTTCAGTTTCCACGCTCCCGCCAGCGAACAGGATTCATGCGAAACCCCTTCCATCAAACAACCGTCCCCCACAAAAGCATAAGTGTAGTGGTCGACAACCTCGTAGCCGGGCTTGTTGAATGCTTCAGCCAACAGTTTTTCGGCCAGCGCCATACCGACAGCGTTGGAAATGCCTTGTCCCAAGGGACCTGTCGTTGTGTCGACGCCTGGCGTCAGATGCACTTCAGGGTGACCCGGCGTCTTGGAATGAAACTGCCGAAACTGTTCGATGTCTTCCATCGTAAGGTCGTATCCCGTCAGATGCAGCAATGCGTACTGAAGCATCGAACCATGTCCATTGGAAAGGATGAAACGGTCACGATTGAACCAGTGCGGATTAGCCGGATTATGACGATAATGTCCCGACCACAATGCCACGGCGATGTCCGCCATGCCCATCGGCATGCCAGGGTGTCCGGAGTTCGCTTTTTGAACGGCATCCATCGCCAGTGCACGGATTGCATTGGCCATTTCGGTAACAGGTAGAGTAGAGTTCATAGCCGCCAGATAAATAAAAATAAAAGGGCATAAAGTGTTTATGCCAACCGAGCTTTTCCTTGTATTCTATCAGAGAGTCTTCTCCAGAATAAAATCAATCCATCGTCTTTCATTTGATATGACCCGCCTTTTTTGCAACTTGCCTCTTTCCATCGGTGCCACCCTTGATCTTCCCGAAGAAAAAGCGCGCCATGTTTCAGTTTTACGGCTTTCAGCCGGTGAAAATGTGACGCTTTTCGACGGAAAAGGCGGTCAGTACCAAGCGAAAATCATCAAAACGGATCGGAAAAGGACTACGGTAGAAATACTCTCTTTCGTGCCCGAAGAGATGGAATTGCCTTACACCGTTATCCTGGCCCAGGCGCTTCCCGAAGCCGGGAAAATGGACTGGATCGTTGAAAAGGCGGTTGAACTGGGTGTCAAAGAAATCATTCCGGTAGCCGCACAACGGTCGGTCGTTCGGTTAAATGTAGACAGGACAGAAAAAAGAATGGCCCGCTGGCACTCTCTCATCGTTTCCGCAGCGGAACAGTGTGGACGCAATACGCTTTCAGTCCTTGGCGAACCGGTTGGTCTGGCTGCCTTTTTGAAAAAGCCTTCTACGCCGTATCGCCTACTGTTTAGCCCACGAGGAAAAACTTCTTTGGCTGCCTGGGCCGTGGAACAAATACCACAGTCGGTGACCTTACTAATTGGTCCGGAAGGTGGTTTTTCTCCGGAAGAAGAGGAACTCGCTCTTCAAAATGGCGTCACTCTGTTATCTATGGGGCCGAGAGTTCTTCGGACCGAGACAGCCGGTTTGGCGGCTGTCTCAGCATTAAATGCCCTGTGGGAAGCGGCATCAACTCATCTCTTATCGAAAGCACCCTATGAGCGAACCGACTGAAAAGAAAAAGATGCTGTCCGGGCAGTTGTATTATTCAAACGATCCGCTGTTGACAAAAGAACGCGAGATCGCGCTGATCAAAACCCGCGCTTATCATGCCCTTTCGCCCGATTTGCGGGAAGCGAGACTGGCCATATTAAAAAGCCTGCTAGGCAATTGCCCTGCAGATATCGACATCGTCTCGCCTTTCCATTGCGACTACGGCTATAACGTGCACGTCGGCCACCACTTTTATGCCAACACGAATTGTGTTTTTCTGGATTGTGCCGAAATCCGTATCGGGAACCACGTCTTTTTGGGGCCTCACGTTCAACTGTACGCTGCCACTCATCCGCTCGATCCGGACATGCGCAAACAAGGACTGGAAAACGCTTTCCCGATCACCATTGAAGACGACGTCTGGATCGGCGGAAACACTGTCATCAACGCCGGGGTAACTATCGGCCGCGGGACAACGATCGGTTCAGGCAGTGTCGTGACTCGCGATGTGCCGTCCAACGTGGTGGCCGTGGGCAATCCTTGCAGAGTCTTACGACGTCTCAAATAAAAGTCGGCCAATCGGTGGGCTCAGTCCGGGGAAGTCGCATGTTCTCGCGTCGCATGAAATTTCAGTTTCGGCCATCTCTCTTCAGTCAGTCTGAGATTGACTGAAGAACTCGCCAAATAAGTCAGATTACCAGCAGCATCATACGCCACATTGTGCGCCAACGACTTTTCAAAATCGGCCAGCATTTTTTTATCTTCGGAAGTGACCCAGCGGGCGCTGTTGATACTGGTACCTTCAAATACGGCATCCACACCGTACTCGTTCATCAGTCGGCTGGCCACCACTTCAAACTGAAGCACACCGACGGCGCCTAGAATCAGATCACTGCCCATTACCGGGCTAAACACCTGCACGGCCCCTTCCTCGCCCAATTGCTGAAGCCCCTTATGCAACTGTTTAACTTTCAGAGGATTTTTTATCCTGACGCTTCGGAAAATCTCGGGGGCGAAATAGGGGATTCCGGTGAATTGCAGAACTTCACCTTCTGAAAAACTGTACCCGATCTGCATATTGCCGTGATTGGGCAAACCGATAATGTCACCGGCATAGGCTTCTTCGACTTGTTCCCTTGAAGAGGCCATAAAAGTCACGACACTGGATATCTTGATCTCGCGATTCAATCTCAGATGTTTCAAGCGCATTCCCCGCTCGAAACGTCCGGAACACACCCTGAGAAAAGCGATTCTGTCCCGATGGGCAGGATCCATGTTAGCCTGGATTTTAAAAACGAAACCGGAAAAAGCCGCCTCGGTCGGCTCCACTCTTCTTACCGTGGCATCTCTTCCTAACGGCGGTTGTGCCCAGTCCAATAGCGCATTCAACACTTCACGAACACCGAAATTATTAATCGCGGAACCAAAAAAAACGGGAGTCAAATTCCCGGCCAGGAACGCTTCGAGCACAAACGGATTGGAGGCTCCCTTGACCAATTCCACTTCCATTCTCAGTTGTTTCATTTCCATGGGAAACCTGTCTGACAAGCGGGGATTGTCAATACCCTTAACGACTTCAAACGTTTGATCCGCTTTTTCGTTACCGGGCGCAAACAGCATGACTTCGTCTTTCAAAAGATGGTAGACCCCGCGGAAATTCTTGCCCATACCGATTGGCCAGGTAATCGGTGCACATCGGACTTTCAATACGGTTTCTACTTCATCCAGCAATTCCAGCGGATCACGCGCTTCGCGATCCAGCTTGTTCATGAAAGTAATGATCGGCGTATTTCTCATCCGGCACACTTCCAGCAACTTAATCGTTTGCGCCTCGACACCTCGTGCGGCGTCAATGACCATCAGCGCCGTATCGACCGCCGTCAGCACGCGATAAGTATCTTCCGAAAAATCCTGGTGTCCGGGTGTGTCGAGCAAATTGATAATGTGATCGCGATACTCGAACTGCATAACCGAGCTGGCCACCGAGATACCACGCTGTTTTTCGATTTCCATCCAGTCTGACGTGGCATGCCGCGCACTTTTTCTCGCTTTGACCGTACCGGCCAACTGAATGGCACCGGAAAACAGTAACAGCTTTTCCGTCAGGGTTGTTTTACCAGCATCCGGATGGGAAATAATGCCGAATGTACGACGTCGTGCGACTTCACGGACAATTTTTCCGGATAAACCGGCTTTGGTATCGGAAGACGGGATGGCTTCATCGGCAACGGCCGCATGCGCCGGATCGGAATGAACAGTCATGACAATAGTAAGTTCGATTAATGAAGCGCTGAACCGAATGTTCCCCTAAAAATGGAACTTATTCGGCAGAAACGCTCAATAAAAGGTATAATTATAAATTGCTGGACAGCTTTTCTGTAAAAGAAAAACCGTATCTCTTCACGAAACAGGGGGCGATTTGGATTCGACAGGGGTTGCAAAGCAGAACAGGGCATATCGAGGACTGGAATCCTCGTAAATCCATCCAGAAAAAAAGTAAACGCTAACGATAAAAGTTACGCATTAGCCGCTTAAACCCGGCTATCCCTACACTGTCTTTTTCCTGGGGCAGGCGGCAACGCACGTAGGGTCATGGACAGGAAATCGCCTCAAGTCGGGTTACTTGGCAAGAGGTTAAATTTTAGGTAACTCGTCTGACTGAAGCGTGTGTGTCCGCGTCAGCCGGATCAAATCAAATGACAACGCTAAATATGTAGAACTGTCTGTAGAGGACTTCTGGACGCGGGTTCGAAACCCGCCGCCTCCACCAGAACACCATCCGATAACATCCGGTAAAGTACAGGAGCCCGTATAAAACATAGTGTTTATGCGGGTTTTTTGTTTTGTAATGTCTAAAGACGTTCATCCGCATCCATCATTTTTAGGTATATGTTTGGGTATATTTGTACTCATGTAAAATTACATATACCCATTTCGATTTTCCGGAGGTGCTATGGCAAGGCAGATTAAACCGCTCAATGAGACAAAGATCAGGAATACCAAACCGGCAGGCAAGATGCAAACCCTGTTTGATGGGGGAGGGCTTTATCTGGAAGTGACGGCAAAGGGGTCAAAGCTGTGGCGCATGAAGTACCGCTTCAATGGAAAAGCGGGATTGCTTTCTTTCGGTGCTTATCCGGCTGTGTCGCTGGAAGAGGCACGGCAATTCAGGGAAGAAGCGAAAAGCCTTATAGCGAAGAATATTGACCCTGCACAAGCAAAGAAGGCACAAAAAGCAGCAGGAAAGGAAAGTATTGCCAATAGCTTTGAAGTAGTTGCCCGTGAATGGTTTACCAGACAACAGCCGTCATGGGTTGAATCACACGCCAGCCGGGTTATCGCCCGCTTGCAGACCGATGTTTTCCCGTGGATAGGTTCACGTCCGATTTCAGAGATAACCGCACCGGAATATCTGGCTATCTTTCGCCGGATAGAGGAACGCGGGGCAGTAGAAACAGCGCATCGTGTCAAAAGCATCTGCGGACAGGTACATCGTTATGCTGTGGCAACAGGCCGCGCTGACAATGACCCCATCGGCATGTTGAAAGGGGCGCTTTCGTCAGTTAATGCCAAACACTTTCCCGCCATTACCGAGCCGAAGCAGGTTGCGGAGTTGCTGCGCATGTTTGATGGCTATACAGGCAGTTTTATCGTTGGCAGTGCGTTAAAAATCGCTCCTTATGTTTTTGTTCGACCTGGAGAACTTCGCGGTATGCAATGGGAAGATATTGATCTTGAGGCGGCGGAATGGCGGTTCATCGTTACCAAGACCAAATCACAGCATATTGTTCCGCTGGCGCGGCAGGTAGTGGATATCCTGAAAGAATTGCGCCAACTGACAGGCCGTGGCCGCTATGTGTTTCCAAGTGCGCGAACAGAAGACAGACCCATGAGCGACAACGCCATATTGGCTGCCTTGCGGCGCATGGGCATTCCAAAAGACGAAATGACTGGGCACGGCTTCCGGGCGATGGCGCGTACTATTCTGGATGAAGTTTTGGGCGAACAGGTTGACCTGATCGAACACCAGCTTGCCCATGCTGTACGTGATCCCAACGGACGCGCCTATAACCGGACGGCACACCTGCCGGAACGCAAGCGCATGATGCAGCGATGGGCGGACTACCTTGATGAACTGAAAAACGGAGCAAAGATCATTCCATTACGGGCAAATGTTTAATTCCAGAGAGTCAAGAGAAAGGAATGCCAGGAGACGGGTAGCGACGATTTTGTGGCACACGAGCAGCTTGTCTGCCTATCCTGCCCTTCCCATGACGAAACGTTCTGAAGACACCGCTAGTTAGATACGATCAAAATTCTGGATTTGAAATGTTTTGAAATTTTGCGAAATGAAGTGA
>DBGFLV010000142.1:0-6196 GCA_048528425.1 Oxalobacter sp.
TTTTGAAAAATAACGGTCTCTCAAAATGATGGCAGCCAGTGTCATAGCGGCCGGTTCCGTGATGAAAGACCCCAGAAGCGGTACGATGGAAAGGGTCAGAAAGTAATAGGTAATGGTACCTGGTAACGGAATGATCCTTTCCAGCAAATCAATTAAAAGCTGTGCTGCCTGGAGGATCGGCCGGGTTCCTGCAATGACTAAAATGACGAAGACAAACAGAGGTTCGGTGAAATTGCGCGTGTCCAGATAGGCGACGGCACTTTTGTATCCGTCTATGGCGGCCATGAACCCGAGCAGAATGAAGGCCCAGAAACCGAACACGACTTCCACTTCACCCAGCATCAGCCACAAGCCTGCGTGACGGCTGTCGCGATGGGACAACCGGACAAAATACTTGGTCGAAAACGTGTGCACCAGTGCCAGAAAAAACAGCACGGCACCGATATAGTGAATCCAGGGCGTTTGACTCATGAGCGGGTAGCTTCTTTTTCAGGTCCGAAACGGGGCAACTTCTTGGAACTGTCCGATTCTCATTCCCGTTATTGACGGCTCAACGGAACATCACTCCGGCAAATCGGACGATACAGGTCCGTTAAAGCTTAGCAGTTTACCATTGTCTTGCGTTGAATCGGTATCAATAGCATCATATTGTTCTGACTTGTCCAATCAACTTTCAGCTTTGTTTACTCTTTTTCGCGCTCATGCTCTCCGAATTCGACTTAATCGCTACCTATTTTACCCGTCCTGTCAATTCCGCCTCTCTCGGAATCGGGGACGACTGTGCTTTGCTAATGCCGGAACCGGGAAACCAAATCGCCGTTTCCTGCGATATGCTTGTCTCGGGGACTCATTTTTTTGCAGATACCGATCCGGAACAGCTGGGACACAAGGCGCTGGCAGTCAATTTGTCTGATCTGGCAGCTATGGGAGCCGATCCCGTCGCTTTTACGCTGGCGCTGGCATTGCCTGAACCGGATGAAGCCTGGCTGAAACCGTTTTCAGAAGGGCTTTTCAAGCTGGCACAGTGTTGTCATTGCGAATTGATCGGGGGCGACACGACTCGGGGGCCACTGAACATTTGCATCACGATTTTCGGCCAGGTACCGGTGGGACAGGCCTTGAGAAGAGATGGCGCTCGACCGGGAGACGATATTTGGGTCTCCGGCACGCTAGGGGACGCCCGTCTGGCATTGGCCCATTTACGCCACGAGACCGTTTTGGATGACGAAGCGTTCAGGGCAGTAAGGCCCCGTTTGCAAATGCCGCTCCCCCGGATCGCTCTTGGCAAGGCGTTGCGCAAAACCGCCAGTGCCGCACTGGACGTTTCTGACGGCTTAATTGGCGATTTGACCCATATTCTCGACGCGTCCGGGGTCGGTGCGACGGTAAATGTCGATGCTCTACCCGTGAGTTCCGTCTTAAGTGCCCAACCGGAAGACTTCCGTTTGCAATGTGCCCTGTCCGGTGGCGACGATTACGAATTGTGTTTTACCGCTCCGGTTTCGCAACGAGCTCGCGTCCTGGAAGCCTCGACCCGAACCGGTGTTCCCGTGACGCGCATCGGTTTTATCGAAAGCCAATCCGGTTTGAGACTGAAAAAAGCGACCGGTGAGACACAGCCCTTCTCTCACCGCTCATTTGATCATTTCAAGCCGGCGAAAAAATGAATAGTTCACGAAAAGCCAAGCCCGGCCTCTCTTTTTTACTGTCGCATCCTTCTCATCTGATTTCGCTGGGATTCGGAAGCGGTCTGTCACCTATTATGCCCGGCACAGCAGGGACCTTGTTCGCCTGGATCAGTTACGATCTGCTGACTTTTCTTTTGCCTGGTCTGTTTACTCCTCTGACCTGGGGCGTGATTTGTCTGGCCGGTTTCCTGGTCGGGATTTTGACCTGTCAGACGACCGGTGTCGCTTTGAACAGTCCCGACGACGGCAGTATGGTGTGGGATGAAATCGTCGCTTTCTGGCTGGTTTTGCTGTTCGTTGCACCGGCTTCTTTGTTGACTGAATTTCTGGCTTTTCTGGTCTTCCGCTTTTTCGACATGGTAAAGCCGCCTCCTATCCGTTATTTCGACCAACACATTCACGGCGGCTTTGGTGTTATGCTGGATGATGTAATTGCCGCTTTTTTCACACTGCTCGTTTTCGCCTTATGGAAAACCTGTTTCTCTGCTTTTTAATCTTTCCACGGAACTGCCATGACGAAAAAACCACTTGATCTTGCCCACTATGCCGGTACCCTGCTGGCTCAGAAAAAACTGACCTTGGCCACGGTCGAATCCTGTACCGGAGGCGCCCTTGCCAAAATCGTCACCGAAATTCCCGGTGCATCGGAGTGGTTTGACTGCGGATTCGTCACCTATTCAAATGAATCGAAAACGAAACTGGTCGGCGTACCGGAAGAGCTGATCGAACAGCATGGTGCGGTGAGTCAGAAGGTGGCACTCTCGATGGCGAAAGGGGCACTCGACGTGACCCGTGCGGATATCGCCATCTCGACAACGGGCATCGCCGGCCCGGACGGTGGAACGCTCGACAAGCCTGTCGGCACCGTCTGTTTCGGTTTCGCGACACGAAGCCATGATTTCAGCACCGACAAGAGACGGTTTGATGGTAATCGTTCCGACGTCAGGGAACAAAGCGTCATCTACAGTTTGCAGTGTCTCTGCCATTATCTGGAAACCGGGCATTTCTAGAAAACGGCTACAAAAAAACCCGGGATTACCCCGGGTTTCCTGTTACCTGAAGCCGTTATTTCAGCACGGACTTCATTGTTTTGCCGATTTCCGCAGGATTGCGCGTCACTGTGATGCCGCATTCTTCCATCACGGACAGTTTTTCCTGAGCAGTACCCTTGCCGCCGGAAATGATGGCACCGGCATGGCCCATCCGTTTTCCCGGGGGAGCCGTTACGCCGGCAATAAAACCGACGATCGGTTTTTTCATGTTGTCCTTGGCCCAGCGCGCAGCGGTTTCCTCATCGTTACCACCGATTTCACCGACCATGATGACGGCTTCGGTTTCCGGATCGTCGTTGAACATCTTCAATACGTCGATGTGTTTCAAACCGTTGATCGGATCGCCACCGACTCCCACCACGGTGGACTGTCCCAGGCCGAATTCCGCCAGCTGGCTGGCTGCTTCGTACGTCAGGGTACCCGACTTGGAAACGACGCCGATCGTGCCCTTCCGGTGGATGTGTCCCGGCATGATGCCGATTTTCAGTTCGTCCGGTGTAATGATGCCCGGGCAGTTGGGTCCCAGCAGAATGGTGTTTTTACCCTGCATTTTGTAACGGGTGCGCAACATGTCTTCAACCGGAATGCCTTCGGTAATACAGATGACGAATTCGATACCGGCTTCGACGGCCTCGTCAATGGCCGCGGCAGCAAACGGAGGAGGAACGTAAATAACGGAGACATTCGCGCCCGTCTGTTCTTTGGCTTCCTTGACCGTGTTGAAAACAGGCAGATTCAAAAAGGTGGTACCGCCTTTTTTGGGGGTGACACCGCCGACGTAACATTCTTTACCAAAAGCATAGTTCATACACATTTCTGTGTGGAAAGCACCGGTTTTACCGGTCAGCCCCTGAACAATGACTCGGCTGTTCTTATTAATCAGAATAGACATAATTAATTACCCTTTGCTGCGTTAACCGCCTTTTGTGCAGCATCAGCCATGCCGCTGGCAGAGATAATCGGTAAACCGGACTTGGCCAGGATTTCTTTACCCTGTTCGACATTGGTTCCTTCAAGCCGAACGACTAAAGGCACTTTCAACGCTACTTCCCGCGCAGCAGCAACAACCCCGTTTGCGATGACATCGCAACGCATGATACCGCCAAAAATGTTGACGAGAATGGCCTTGACGTTCGGATTGGACAACATGATCTTGAACGCTTCCGTCACTTTTTCCGTCGTCGCGCCACCACCGACATCCAGGAAGTTTGCCGGAGCGCCACCGTAGAGCTTGATGATGTCCATCGTTGCCATAGCAAGACCGGCACCGTTGACCATGCAACCGATATTGCCGTCCAGCGAAATATAGGTCAAATCGAATTTGGACGCCTGGATTTCATCCGGATTTTCTTCGTCCAGATCACGCATGGCCTGAATATCAGGCTGACGGTACAAGGCGTTGGAATCGAAATTGAATTTGGCGTCCAGCGCAATGACCCGGTTGTCACCTGTCAACACCAGCGGGTTGATTTCTGCCAGCGAAGCGTCCGTTTCGACAAACGCCTTGTAGAGTCCTTGCATGAATCGGCAAGTTTCCTTGACGGCCTGTTCAGGCATGCCGATCTTGCGGGCAATGTCTTCTCCCTGTTCATCGGTCAAACCGGTCGCCGGGTCAATGAACACCTTGTGGATCAGTTCAGGGGTGTCCCTGGCAACGTCTTCAATGTTCATGCCGCCTTCGGAAGAAGCCATCAAAGCAACTCGTTGGGTGGCACGATCGACTACCATACCCACGTAGAATTCTTTCTTGATGTCAGCGCCTTCTTCGATCAAAAGCCGCTTGACTTCCCGTCCTTCGGGCCCCGTCTGGTGCGTCACCAGTGTCATGCCCAGAATTTCGGTCGCGTATTTCCTGACTTCGTCAAGGGATTTGGCGACTTTGACACCACCGCCCTTGCCACGGCCACCGGCATGAATCTGCGCCTTGACGACCCAGACGTTGCCTCCCAGTTTCTCTGCGGCTTCAACCGCTTCGTCGACAGTAAAACAGGGAAAACCACGGGGCGTGGTCACACCATATTTGCGTAAAATCTGTTTTCCCTGGTATTCATGAATATTCATACTCATCCTTCAAAAAGAATGGATGGGTGGTGGTTTTCCACCCATCCTGCAAAAGTTTAATGAATTGCTTCATTAAAACAATCGGCTCTCACCCCTTATTTTTTCTTCTTCGGCGGGATGCTGAACGCTCCTCCTTCTCGCAGTTCCGCTATCTTCGCATCCGAAAATCCACACACGTCTTTCAATACTTCTTCCGTGTGTTCTCCCAGCATCGGCGCCGGCGTGATCTTGTCTACGTTCCCTTCCGACAGCTTCACCGGCATCCCAACCGTGTAGTAGTCTCCTTGCGGATGACCTTCCACTTTGACGATCATTTCACGATGACGCACGTGTTCGTCTGTCATCAGTTCTTCTGTCGACAGGACCGGTCCGCACGGAATGTTCTTTTCATTGCAGTAAGCCGTGAATTCCGTCTTCGTGTAGTTCTTCGCAAAGTCCGCAATCATTTTCCACAGCTCGTTTTGGTTCTTCCTTCTTTCAGCCAGGGTCGCAAAGCGTTCGTCTGTCACCAGCGCTTCGTCTCCTATCGCTCTCGCTACGATCGGCCAGTTCGCTTCCTGTACCACCAGGTACACGTAGTCGTTCGCTCCAAACGGTTTGCACGGAATGCAGTTACCCAGCTGTCCGCCTCCCGAGTCGTTCCCTGCTCTCGGTACCGCTGTCAACCCTAACGTCGGACGGCTGTATTCCGGCAACGCTCCCTTGCCTCCCATCAGACGGCCCTGGTCACGGAATTTCACACGGCACAGGTTCATTACCGATTCCTGCATCGCCGCTTCTACTTGCTGACCCTTGCCTCCGTTGTGTGTCCGGTGATACAGCGCTGCACAAATACCGATGGCCAGGTGCAACCCCGTTCCTGTGTCACCAATCTGCGCTCCTGTAATGGTCGGCGGATTTTCCGGGAAACCCGTCGTCGACATCGATCCTCCCATCGCCTGCGCGATCGGTTCGTATGCCTTGTAGTCACTGTACGGACCCGACGAACCAAAACCCTTGATCGTCGCATAGATGATGGAGGGGTTGATTTCATGGATCCTTTCCCACGAGTAGCCGAATCTTTCCAGCACGCCCGGTCCAAAGTTTTCCATGATGACGTCGCACTTCCTCAGCAACTCTTCAAATATCTCGCAGCCCGCTTTGCTTTTCATGTTCGCAATGATCGAGCGCTTGTTGCTGTTTAACATGGTGAAGTACAGGCTGTCTTTTTCCGGATCGTGACGCAGTTGTTTACGCGTGATGTCACCGGTCGGATTTTCAAATTTGATCACGTCCGCTCCCATCCAGGCCAGCAGCTGCGACGACGTCGGTCCCGCCTGCACGTGGGTCATGTCCAGAATCCTTACCCCGGATAATGCTTTGTTACCCATAGTTCTCTTCCTCCAATTTATTGGT
>DBGFLV010000143.1:0-2388 GCA_048528425.1 Oxalobacter sp.
AGGAATACCATCAATAAAACGGAACGGTATTTACCGGGGGGAAACATGATCGAAGACCCTGAGGAGTGTGGATTTGATCATTTTAACGTTAAAAAATGCGTCCGTGGAAGACGGACGCATTGTGGGACAAGTTAATTGGGATTTTCATTCCCACTGTTTTTATCATAAACATGAGCTGCTCTGGCCCCACCAAAAGCCTCCTTGGTCATGAAACCAGCCTGAGTGGTGACGAACTGCTGAAAGTACTGGAGCATGGCACTTTCGGCGCCGGTGGTGGTGGCGTTACGAAAGGCGGTGCCGGCGGTGAAGGTCATGAGGGAAAGCATGCCTGCCCCTACGGCGCTTTCCCGTGCCCTGGCTTCGACGAAAAGGGTGCGTGCGTGCTGTTCAGGCAGGGAGCTTCGCTGCCGGTATTGCAGGTACGCGGGATCGGAGTCGATCAGGTCGGGCCGCTTCAGGTACTTGTTTTTGACGGCGTAGTAGGCGTTGGTATAACCGGTTTTGACGACGTAAAAACCCTTCACGAAGAGTTCTCCTTTTTTCAGAAGTTCGGCACCTTGCGCCGCTTTGGAAATCCCTTTCATGCCCAATACGGCCGGCAACAGTTTTTCGAAAAAATCGCCCGTGATTTTGTCGGGCCGCAAATAAGCCGCTTCGGCCGGGTTCAGGGTCAGCCATTTCAACCGGTTGTAGTCGTCTGTCCGGATGCTCCGATAGGCGTCTCCGGCTTGCTGCATCCAGACACCGACGTTGTCCTTGACGTCGCTGCTGAAATGGACCATGTGTTCCAGTTCCAGGGCGAATCCGGCGGTGTCGTTACCGTGGGCCAGATACATTTGCTGGTAATGGTACATGGCGATTTCGACCGGAGGAGCGGAAGCCATGATGGTCAGAACGGTTCCCACGGTATTTTTGGTCAGGTTCAACGCGCCCCGATGTACGCTGGCCATGAAGTTTCTGACCCGTTGTCCATAGGGAGTGTTGCTGAGGTCGTCCATGCCTTTGGCGATTTGTTCGGTAACGGCCAGGGTCGGTGCGGTACCGGTCTGAAAATAGTCCCTGACCTGATGCAGGGCAACTTGAAAGGAATAACTTCCCTCGCCCATTTGATCGAAACCGACGGTACCGGTGCGATAGGCCGGATTGATCCGATCCAGACAACGGTAAAGCTGGCCTTTTGCCATTGCCGGGTCGTAGCGCCAGTCCTGTCGAACGTTGATCATGGCGGTGGTTAGATTACTCACGACTCTTCTTTCGTCTTCGCTAAGTCCGGCGAAAAAGTCGGTGTCGAAATCACCCCGATTGATGCGCGCCGCGTCTTCGGCCATGTCGGGCACCACTCCATACAAGGGAACCAGGGCTTTAAGCCAGGAACGTACGTATTGCCGCGATTCCGCTTGCGCCAACAGATAGGCCGGTTCTTGCTGATAGGTGCGATCTTCCACATCTGTGGAGGAAGCTTTCACCGGCTGATAAGTCTGTCCGGAGGGTACTGATGAAAATCGGTCGCTCTGTTTTCCGGTGGGAGGGGTTTCCTGTCCTGTACCGGCGTTGGCCGGAGCCTGGTACGAAGCGACGTCCGGTTCGGGGCGACCGGCCTGCGCTTTCCCGGCCGGAACCGTGTCGTTTGGGTACGGTACGGCAGGCGAAGCCGAAGCCGCTTCCCGTTTGGCCGGTTCCGATATCGTGGCGCCGAACGGATTGGCTGCCGGGGCCGCAGTGACCGGGGTGACCGGCGTAGCGGTCTCTTCCGGTTTTTTCTCCGGGTTGAGGGCCGGTACGGAAAAGTCGTCATCAGCGAGTTTCAGTGTCTTCTCCGGAACCGGGGACAGGTTCGTTGCCGGGATGTCCTGCGTTCGGCCGCCAGTTTCCGGGGTGGCCGTTAAGGAGGTGTCTGTTTCCGGTTTCGGCGGAAGGGGGGGCGAACTGGTCGGCAGTGCACCGCCCTCTCCTCCGGCCGTGTTGGCAAGCGTGTCCGTCAGCTGGTTCAGGTAATTACTGTTAAAAAGGCTTTTTTCGGTCTGGATGGGCTTGGTGACCCGGGGTTTTTTTCGAGTGCCGTCCGGATTGTCCGGATCGTCGTATTGAGCACCGAAGGCGTTGTTTTCAGGCATTGTCGTTTTCCTTTCAGTAAATGGATGGGCCGGTTCCGTGGTGGAAGACAAACGGTTTTTCAGCTGAAGAACCGGTACGAATACCACGGCAGGCTCCGGCCGGAGTACAGGGTTTTTCAACGTTTCCCGGATCGTTCTATCGTCCGGAGCAAAAGGCTTTCCCGCAGGGGAAAGCCGCGTGTCGAGTTGAAAGACGGGCTCGTGTCGTGTCCGTCACGACGGAGCCCGTTTTCAGGCCGGCACGTCAAAAGAAAAGTCGATCGCTTCCAGAGTC
>DBGFLV010000144.1:0-3521 GCA_048528425.1 Oxalobacter sp.
TTGAAAACCCGGGTAAAATCGGAACCATTCGAAAAACAAGCCCTTCCGTTATCCTGAAAAGGGCAGGTTCTCGAATTTCCCTTCCGAAAAGCCCGTCAGACGGGCCTTGCCGAGGGGGCAGTCGCACCCTTCACGGGTGCGTGGATTGAAACGAATCGTTAAACGAGAAAGATTTCAAAGGGGTGGTCGCACCCTTCACGGGTGCGTGGATTGAAACTATAGCTCTCAATCGCTATCCGGATGCCTTCGCGTCGCACCCTTCACGGGTGCGTGGATTGAAACCAGAGGTAATTTGGCGAAAGCCTACGCGCCTGGCTGGCCGCACCCTCGTGGGTGCGTATCCGATCTGCCGGATAACTGAACGCCACACTCTTCCCGGGCCGTTCAGACGATGCGGGAAAAATTGTCTCTGGAAGAGTCCGGTTCACGGTTCGACCTCCTCCATTTTTACGCAACGCCAAACAGAAAACCATGACGGCGCTACAATAGCGGGATGGGAAAATTCATCAAACTCGCGCTCGTTGCCGTCTCGTTGTTCATCGTCTACGTTTTCTGTTCCATTGCCTTTTTTTCGACCGTCGACGAGAAAAAATCGGCGGATGCGGCCATTATTCTGGGCGCTGCAGCCTGGTACAAACGTCCTTCCCCCGTTTTCGAGGAACGTATCCGGCACGGACTCTGGCTTTACCGGAACGGTTACGTCAAAAAACTGATCCTGACGGGCGGCAAATCGAAAAACGCTCCCTATTCTGAAGCGTTCGTCGCACGCCGCTACGCCGTCAACCACGCCATCCCCGAAGAAGACATCCTGATTGAAGAAGAATCGTTGACCACGCGCGAAAACCTTGCCAATGCCAAAAAGCTCATGGAAGAGCACGGGCTTAACACCGCCATCATCGTCAGCGACCCCATTCACATGAAACGTGCGATGCAAATCGCCCGGGATCTCGGCATTACGGCCTATTCTTCCCCGACGCCCTCGACCCGATACGAAAGTGTCAACGCCAAGCTTTCTTTCCTGATCCAGGAAACCTGGCACACGATCGGCTATCTTTTTTATCCCGAAGGACTTCCCGAACCCGCCAAACCGGGCAATGCCTCTGCCCGCCGCTAGCCCTTTCTGCTTCGGCCCTGCTTTTTCTTTAACCTCTCCCGGATGCAGCAACACCCCTTCTGTCGTAACAGGCCCTCCTGTCGTAGCGGCGTTTTTCTTTCGGTACTGCCTCCAGACGACCTTACGTTCACCCTTTCTTTCCCGCGCCCGACACCTGGACTCACCAATCCAGCGGCAACCCGGCGGCAGTCGTGAAAACGTACGCTCTCACACTCCATTCCCATTGCCCAAGCCCCTACCCGCACGTCAATGCAAAACCTGAAAAACGCTTCAACCGTATCCGGAAACCCTGCCGCCCCTTCGTCTGCCGCACCCGAGAATCCGGATAGTTTGCCGCCAAACCTGTTATACAATAAGCCTTTATCACTAGGCCAGACGATCGTTAAAAGACAGAACATCATGTCGAGCGCTGAAAACGAAGACGATATTTTCACTCTTTTCAAGAGTCTGTTGAAAGCCGACTATGGGATCTGGTTGTGGGAACCGCACGTCGGAACGCTTTACTTCAACAATTATTACCTGACGATGCTGGGTTACGAAGTCGCCCGGTTTCCCTACCACATCTCGACCTGGGAAAACCTCATTCATCCCGATGACCGGCAAATCCATCTTCCCGCCCAGCTCGACATCATCGCCTCGCCACAACACGGCGAGTCCTTCGAATCCCGTTTCAGAATGCGGACCGTTTCCGGAGAATACCGGCCGGTGTTGTCCCGCGGTTTCGTCGTCTGCCGCGACAGTGAAGGCAAAGCCATCCGGCTGGCCGGAATCCACATCGACCTGGCGACTTCCGAATCCATCATCGGAAGGCTGGCCGTCCAGCACGACCGCATGCGTTTCGCGCTGGAAGCCGCCCGTGACGGTCTCTGGGATTGGGAACCCGCTACCGGTGACGTTTATTTCAGCCCTCGTTACATCGCCATGTTCGGTTACACCCCAGACGAATTTCCGCAACGGGTTGAATCGTGGATCAGCCGGGTGCATCCCGACGATCTGGAAGCCACCGTCGAAAGACAATTCCGGTTCATTCAATCGCCTGACATGGGGGATTTGTTCGAGTGCGTCTACCGTTTCCGGGCCGCCGACGACAGCTATAAATGGATACTGGGACGCGGCAAGGTCACCCGGCGCGACGAAAACGGCAAAGCGATCCGGATTGTCGGCCTGCACACCGACATCACCGAACTGCGCAATGCGCAGGAATCGCTGGCCCATCTGATCAATCACGACACCCTGACCCACCTTTACAGCCGGTTCTACCTTGACGAACAGCTGGGCAAACTGGACGAGGAACACTACCCCGTCAGCGTCATCTACGGCGACGTCGACGGCTTAAAGCTGGTCAACGACAACCTGGGCCACACCACGGGCGACACCCTGCTGAAATCGGCCGCTTCCCTCATCCGGCAAGGCACGCGTACCAGTGATGTCGTCGCCCGGACGGGCGGTGATGAATTCACCATTCTGCTGACCCATTGTCCGGAAGACGCTGCCCAAAGGGTACTGGACAGAATCCGGACGGTTTTGGACCAGTACAACGCCGTGCCGGGTGTCATGCCGGTTCTGATCTCTTTCGGCCTGGTCAGCGCCACCCGGAAAACGTCCGTCCATAAACTGATCGCCGCGGCCGACAGGAAAATGTTCGACAACAAAAACCGCAACCACCCGCACCATTTGGCCCTCATCAAAAAGTGGATCGAAAACCAGCTCGGCACGCCTGTCGAGCTGGCTGACACACGTCACGGATGGGACTAGCCCGGTCACCGGCGCGTTCCCGGCGGTGTCGCTTTCCGGGTGACGGCACCGGGAATACGTTCTTCACCGTTTGCTGCCGCAACAAAACCGGTCGTCGAGCTGTCAGCCCGGTGTTCGTACAGAGTGCCTTTCCCCTTTCCACGGATTGCCCGTAACGGCCCGATCCGCTGCCCTCACGCCGGGACAGCCGGCGATCAACCGGCCAGTGAAGAAAACCGCCTTGCAGGAGGAAACGCTTTTTCGGCGTGTAGGGCCTTTTCTGTTCTTTTCACTGGCAAAATCCTCTCGGTTCACGGTTTCAGTGTCCTGTCCGTTTTCAGACCGATAAAGCGCCGATCTCCCTTTGCAGTGCGGCCGAACAGTCAAGACAAACGCCGCATTGACGTTTTTCATCGAAAAATCGACCTGCATCGACGCGGCCCGAGCGGTACCGCTTCTGGTCTGTGCGTTCGTGAAGGGTTCGACTCCAGGCCAGCATCATATCCGGCACGACCACAACAGCTTCAATCCACGCACCCGTGAAGGGTGCGACCGCCCCCTCGGCAAGGCCCGTCTGACGGGCTTTTCGGAAGGGAAATTCGAGAACCTGCCCTTTTCAGGATAACGGAAGGGCTTGTTTTTCGAATGGTTCCGATTTTACCCGGGTTTTCAA
>DBGFLV010000145.1:0-4144 GCA_048528425.1 Oxalobacter sp.
GTTTCATCCGTGCTGCCGTGATGTCAACGCTTACACAGTCTTTTGTCGTGTGTCTTCCCTCACCGGGAACCGCCCATGCTGTTTCAGCCTGACCCGGGTCAACCGGTTTTTTTCAAAACCGGTTGACGGCTTCGCCATCATGACCGTCGATTAACGGGTACTACTGCCCGGCTTTTTTCGGGAGAAACCGGTGTGATTACTATTTGAAGCGACCACCGGATCGGCTGACTTTATTTCTTTCCCCACTTTTTCCTCCCAGACGACAACCGAGTCACACTTCTGACCTCACTTTTCCAGTCACGGCTATTCCATAAAACGTTTTTTTTGTTTTACCATGAAGGCTTTGACACGATTCGAAACGTTTCATGGCTGTCGAACACTACGAAAATTTTCCGGTCGCTTCCATTCTGTTGCCGGCCCGCCTACGCCGGCCGGTCGAAGTGATTTATCGCTTTGCCCGCTCTGCAGACGATGTTGCAGACGAGGGAGAGTTGAGTGCACAAGAAAGGCTTCAGGCCCTGTCCTTTTACCATAGCGAACTGGACAGGATTGAACAGGGCGAAAGGCCAGAACGCGATTTGTTTGTCGCTCTTGCAAACGTCATCCGGGAATTCGGCTTGCCGATGGCTCCGTTCAAGCAGTTACTGTGGGCCTTTCGCCAGGACATTTCGGTCAAACGGTACGAACGTTTTGACGAGCTGCTGGATTACTGCCGGTGTTCCGCCAATCCCGTCGGCCTGTTGATGCTGCATCTTTATGACGCTGTTACGGAAGAGAACTGCCGGATGTCCGACGCGATCTGTACTGCGTTGCAACTAATCAACTTCTGGCAGGACGTTGCGGTCGACTGGGCGAAAGACCGGGTTTACCTGCCGCGCGAAGACAGGGAGCGGTTTGGTGTGTCTCTGAAAGACATCGCCGACGCCCGCGTGACAGAAAACTGGCAGGCGTTGATGGCGTTTGAAACCGGACGAAGCCGAAAACTGATGATGAGCGGTGCTCCGCTCGCGGAAAAACTGCCGGGCCGGATCGGCTGGGAATTGCGATTGGTCGTACAGGGCGGCTTGCGCGTGCTGGAGCGGATCGAAAATACGGGTTACGACGTCTTCCACAAGCGTCCGCTGTTGCGCGGAGGAGACTGGCTCAGTGTCATCTGGCGTTGCCTGAAACGCCGCAGTGACTGACGGCTTCCCTCCTTTTTGCCGAAAAACCTTTCCAAACAGCCTGTTGCGTATTTCGTGCCACCCAAACGTAAAATACAATGTAAAAACATTTAACATTCTTTTTGAACAAGTGGCTGTTTTTTCTTGAGTTTTTACCGGGTTTTGTATAAAATCCTCCCTTCTGTTTTTCTTTTGGAGGTCTTCATGGCTCGCGTTTGCCAGGTCACCGGTAAAAAACCGATGTCGGGAAACACCGTTTCCCACGCTCACAACAAGTCCAGACGTCGCTTTATGCCGAATTTGCATTATCGTCGCTTCTTCGTCGAGTCGGAGAATCGTTGGGTTTCCCTTCGGGTGTCGAACGCCGGATTGCGCGTGATCGACAAATTGGGTATTGATGCCGTGCTGGCCGATTTGCGTGCCCGCGGCGAAAAGGTTTGAGCCGATTAATGGCTGTTTTATAAGGATGTTGGGTTATGGCTAAGGCAGGTAGAGAAAAAATCAAGCTGGAGTCGACGGCGGGGACAGGTCATTTTTACACGACCACGAAAAACAAGCGGACGACTCCGGAGAAAATCGAGATCGTCAAGTTCGATCCCAAGGCAAGAAAGCACGTCCCCTATAAGGAAACCAAGATCAAGTAAACGGCGTTCCCTTATGAAAAAGTCGGCAACTGCCGACTTTTTTATTTTCCGGCACGGTACCGAAGCTTTCCCAGTGAAAACCGGGAAGTACCTTATCCGCCCGTTACGGGAGGAAAAAAAGCCACTTCACACCCTTCGGTCAACAGGGCTGCAGGTCCTGTCATTTTCAAATTACACGCCGTTTTCAATCCCTTCTCTTCCGAGAGGGCGTCAGCCCAGTCTTTGCCTCTTTCCCTCAAAAACGCCAGGACGTCTCCTACTGTCCTGACGGATTCCGGCAGCGACACCCACTCTTCCGAAACACCGAGCGTCTCCCGGACGCTTGCAAAATAACGCACTCTGATTTTCATGGGCAGAAAAATCCGTTGAAAGGAAGGAAGCGGACCCGGTCGCCTTTTGCAATAGATCGACCGGGTGGATTATCCACCAGTCCATCTCCCCAGACCAGCGAAGACAAAACGCCGGAACCCTGACGGTCGAAAAGTTCGGCTTCGCCTTCCTCATTCAAGCGGGCCCGCAAGAATTCGTTCCGTTCATCCGGCCTGTTCCAGGAGAAAGCCGCCTTGACCCGGAATGATTGGGGCGCCACGTTTTTCACTTTCTGCATTTTAAGCAAATAGGGACGCACAAAAATCAGGAAAGTGACGAAGCTGGAAACCGGATTGCCGGGTAACCCGATAACGGGCACGGTTTTTCCGGTCAACCCGCTAGCGACCTCCCCGAAAACCAATGGTTTCCCCGGTTTTACCGCGACTTCCCGGAAATGGAGTTTTCCTGTTGCCGCGATAGCGTTCCTGACATGGTCCTCTTCCCCCACAGAAACGCCACCGGACGTCAGAATCAGATCATGAGTGGACGCCGCTTCGGAAAAAACGGAACAGGTCGAACTCAACTTGTCCGGCACGATACCGTAATCGGACACGACACACCCGAAATCGTCCAAAAGGGCCTTCAACATGTATCGGTTCGAATTGTAAACGCGCCCCGGCGCCAGCGGTTTGCCTGTACCCGGCATGACCAATTCGTTGCCCGTTGACATCAGGGCTACTTCCGGTTTTCGGACGACCGGCAAATCGGCCAGTCCGATGGCCGCAGCCAAACCCAGGTGCCGTGCCTGAAGAAACGTCCCGCTTTTCAGCACTGCGTCGCCTGTGTGAATATCCTCACCCGCGAGCCGCACCGAACCGCCCTTTTCAGGAAAGCGGAGCAGCTTTAACTGCTCGCCGTCCACCCGGCACCATTCCTGTCTTTGTACCGTATCGGCTCCTTCCGGAAGAGGCGCTCCCGTAAAAATGCGGGCCGCTTCTCCTTTCTTCAGCTTTTCGCCGTGACTGCCTGCCGGTATACGCTGCCGGACAGTCAGAACCGTATCGGGATCGACCACATCGGCAAAACGGAAAGCGTAACCGTCCATCGCTGAATTGTTCGCATTCGGCACCCGAATTCGGGAATATTGCGTTTCGGCCAGCACACGCCCGTTGGCGTCAGAAAGCGCGACTTTTTCATCTCCGCAAATGGGACGAACTGTCTTCAGCAATTGTGAAAGGGCCTCTTCAACCGTCAACATCACTCGTTTTCCTTTTGTCGATACCGGTCAATAAACGCCGATCAGGCCAACCGGGCCGTCAAAGTCCCGTATTTTGCGCAATGAACTGTTTGACCTTTTCAGCGTCAGCCGGCATGACGACATATCGCTGCGGCAAGTCTTCGATTTGCTCGAAACCGACCGGACGTTCCGCATTTCTGCCCAGTGCCTCGCAAATGGTTTCGTTGAATTTGGCAGGCTGCGCCGTTTCCAGCACAATCATCGGCACGTTTGCTTTCTGGTGTTCCCGAGCGACTTTCATCCCATCGGCCGTATGGGGGTCGATCGTGATACCGTACGTCTTTTCGACAAAACGAATGGTTTCGATACGGTTTTCATGAGTAGACTTGCCTGACTCGAAGCCGAAGTGACTGACCCGACCGAACTCGTCCCCATCGCTGCCCGGCCGACCGGACAAATCGAAATACCCTTTCGTTTCGATCTGCGAAAAAAGCGCATTGACCCGTTTGCCGTCGCCCTCCAGCAAATCATAAACGAACCGTTCGAAATTCGACGCTTTTGAAATGTCCATCGAAGGGCTGCTGGTGTGCCAGGTCTCCGCCGACTTGCGAACACGATAGACACCGGTTCGGAAAAATTCGTCCAGGACGTCGTTTTCATTGGTAGCAACCACCAGACGATCAATCGGCAACCCCATCATGCGGGCGATGTGACCGGCACAGACATTGCCGAAATTGCCGGACGGCACCGTAAACGACACTTTTTCGCTGCTGTCACGGGTGACCTGCAAA
>DBGFLV010000146.1:0-3680 GCA_048528425.1 Oxalobacter sp.
GTGCAAAAGGGATTCGTCCAGGGGAAGACCCGCCAGGGGCAAGGAAGCTTTTTCAGGTTATCAGTCGGACGAACCGGTTTTCACGCCTTTTTGCGCTGCTTGAAGGAGGAGGGCATGGAAAGCCCTGTTTTTCTATCGCTTTTCAGAAAGGGAATAAAAAGAACTTTTTTACAGTTTGACCGATGTCGCTAAAGAGAACCGGAAACGCGACAGGCCACGTCGTGCAAGCCGGTCGGGAAAGCGGGTGACCTGAAAATCGCCTTACCGCTTTTCAAACAGCTGTGATCCACTTCGGCAAGAAGGGAGGACAAGCCCGGAAGTGTCGCGATGACAAGGCCGAAAAAAGAATCCGCGGCCCGCTGCCGAAGAACGGTGTCTTCGGCCGTGTCGTCGACAGATCCTGGCGAGGAGCCCGGACCGGAATCCATCGAAACAGGCAACCGCGTTCGACAGGCAGTGTGGTTTCTGGACGTATCTGTGTGAGCACTGAAGAAAACGACTCGTCCGGTACGTCGTCGTTGTAAGTGTATGGTCGGCTGGAACCCGCGCGAAACGCAGGCCCGTTTATCCCTGATCGGGTACAATAGGGGGCCATGTCACTGTCCTGAGCTTCAGTGTCGTATCCGGATGTCCTGTCGGATGTCCGAAAGTGGCCGGGATCGCTTTCATCGGTCAGGGACGACCCTGACCGTCCGTTTAACAGAAGGGACGGCCCTTGCCTTGTCGGGAAAGGGTTTTTCATGGTCTGGTTTCTTCTCGTTTTGGCCGGTCTTTTTGAAACGGTCTGGGCTGTCGGGCTCAAATACACAGATGGTTTTTCGCGTTTATGGCCTTCGGTCGGCACGTTGGCAGCCATGGCAGTCAGTTTTTTGTTGCTGGCACGCAGCATGAAAACGCTACCGGTCGGAACGGCTTATGCCGTCTGGACCGGGATTGGAACGGTCGGCGCTGTTGTCGGTGGTGTTTTGCTGTTTCATGAAACGTTTTCTTTGCCGAAACTGCTTTTTCTGTGCATGATCGTCGCAGGAATCGCGGGGTTGAAATGGCTGTCCTGAAGTCACGAGCTGATTGTAAAGGGTCGGTTTTGGGGCGAAGTAATCTGAAAACGGACGATTTCGATTCCCCGCTTTGAGGGTAAAACCGGTTTTTGTTCTTTTGACACCGTGTTTTTCCGAGCCGTTCACACAGGACAGGCCGGTAGCGGTTGAAAGGATACGCCCGGATGACTGCCCCGCTTGCCCGGCTTCTGTTTGCTGTATGGAGCGGAAGGGAAGGGGTGGAGGCGACGTGTCGGGCCGTGGTGTCCGGATCGGCTCCGTGACGGGTACGGTGTGACGCAAGGTTGTCGCTTTATGGATGACAGGCGGTGTGATGGCCGGTTTTGCTCTCTCCGGCTTCGGTCTGGTCAAAACGGGTACGGAGCGAAGGGTGAAACGGTGTCCGTTTTTTCCGGTTTCCGGTGAAGATGCTACTTGCGGAGGCGAAAAAGGAGGACAAAGGCGACGGTGGTTTTGGATTCCGGTCTGACGGCAAGCAACAAAAAAGCGTGACGTCAGGGAGGAGGCAAGACACTGTCAATGTAGCCCATTTCCTTTTCCGTCAGTTGCATGTCACCCGCTTTGGCGCTTTCAATGGCCTGTACGGCGTCGCCTGCACCCGCCAGGGCGGCGGTGATGCCGGGGCGCTGTACTGTCCAGCGCAACACTACTTGGGCGAGCGTCATTTTTTTGTCCTCGGCCAGCGGTTTTAAGAATCGGAGAAACTGGTTTGTTTTACGGATGTTTTCGTCCGAGAAAGCCGGACTGTCCCGCCGGAAGTCGCCAGGAGGAAAATCAAGCCCCGGTTTGAGCAGACCACTCAAGAGGCCGCCCTCGAGTGGACAACAGGCAAAGACGCCCTTGCCGTGTTCATGGCAGAAACGAACGGTTTCTTCTTCGATACCCCGGTTGACCATGTTATAGGGAATCCGGTTCGAGACGAGGCGCAGGTATTGATCCACCTCGGCCATCTGCGCTGCACTGACGTTACTGACACCGGCATAGCGGATTTTGCCCTGTTCGATCAACCGTTCGACGGCTTCGAACGTTTCCTCCATGGATGTAGTCACTTCCGGCCAGCGAAGCTGGTACAGGTCGATGTAATCGGTGCGCAGGCGCGCCAGGCTCGCTTCGCATTCGGCCATCATGATTTCTTTACTGACAAACGGAGCAACGGGCGATGTCGTATCCGGTGTCATTCCCCAATGCCGTTCGGGCTGGGTCAGAATCTGAAGCGTTTCCCGTGGAAAACAGGCGATGGCTTCACCGACGAGGTACTCGCTTTTGTCCGTTCCACCGGCGGGTCCCGCGTCAATCGTCGTGATACCGGCGCGGCAAGCTGCCCGGATCGCTTCGACGGCCTTGTCGCGTTGACCGGGTTCGTCGCTGCCGCCTGACCACGAACTGACGGCAATGACGGAAACGCTCAGGTCGGTACCCGGGAGAGTTCGGTATTCCATAGATTTTCCTTTCTTGACGCGTGAAGATGCTTTGTCACAGGATTTTTCCGGCATGGTCGGCTTAAAGCACCCGTGTCGACTGGAAACTGTGAAAGCGATATAGGGATCGTATGGGTTGACCAGTTTAGCGGTTTTTGGTTTCCGGATTTGGGTTTCGGTCAAACCGCTGTCAAATCGGTACGGTTTTCACGTCTTTAAACCGGAGGTGTCTGGACGGCCTCCGGTTTGGGCAAAGCAGAACAACGTGCTCCACCGGGGGGGCGCCTTACGGCTGGAGGTGAAGCAGGGCCGAGTTGATCAGGTTCATATCTTTTGACGACAGACGAATAGCGGCCGCCTTGGCGTTTTCGATCGCTTGCGCCCCATTCATCGCACCGGCCAGAACACAGGTGATGCCGGGCCGGTCGGCTGTCCAGCGCAGCGCCAGTTGAGCGAGCGTGACCTTTTTGGCGTCGGCCAGCGGTTTTAACCGTTCAAGGAAAAGATTGGTTTTCTTGATGTTTTCTGGCGTAAATTTCGGATTGCCGTTTCGGGTGTCGTTGACTGAAAATTCGGTATCCGGGTCGATTTTACCCGACAACAGCCCCGCTTCCAGCGGCCGATAAGCCAGAATGGCTTTGTGATGATCAATGCAATACTGGACGGTGTCCTTTTCGATTTTTCTGTCCAGCATGTTATACGGCATTTGCAGCGACACGATGGGAATCGTTTTGTCCGCTTCTGCGATCTGTTCGGGTGTCAGGTTGCTGACACCGGCATACCGGATTTTTCCCTGGCGTGCGAGCTGGAGGACGGCTTCGAAGGTTTCGTCCATCGGGGTAGTCGGATCGGGCCAGTGAAGCTGGTACAGGTCGATGTAGTCGGTCTGGAGACGCCGAAGGCTGTTTTCGCATTCTTCCAGAATACTCGCTTTGGCGGCATACCGGTAAATGTCGGTTTTCCGGCCGTGGTGATCTATGACCGTTCTGAAGTGCTGGCCCTTGGCGTAGATCCAGCGCAGGCCGAACTTGGTCAGAATCTGGACTTTGTCCCGCGGGAAAAATTTCAGCGTTTCACCGATAATGGTTTCGGTTTCGCCCAGCCCGTAAATGGGGGCCGTGTCGAACGTGGTTACGCCCAGTTGGTAACTGGCCCGGATCGCTTCGACGGCAGCGTTCCGTTCCGAAGGTGCCCAACCGCCGGA
>DBGFLV010000147.1:0-2818 GCA_048528425.1 Oxalobacter sp.
ATGCCGGAACAGTTTCCCCTCCTCCGGTGACGGCCAAAGCCTGGCTTTTAATGGACGTCGTCAGCCATCAGGTGTTGGCGAGCCGTCATGCAGAAGAAAAAATCGGTGCTGAAGCAGCCTCGAAACTCATGACGGCTTATCTTGTATTCGGAGCCATCCGGGACGGCAAACTCGAGCTTGAGCAGACGGTAACGATTTCGGATGCCATTGGACGCTTGAATACCAACGGCCCCAGAATGTTCCTGCAGCCGGGAGAAGCGGTCTCTGTTCGGCAACTGTTGCAGGCACTGGTGGTTACGGGGGGAGATGATGCCGCGCTTGCATTAGGTATTGCTGCGTACGGAAACGAGACCACGTTTGTCGAATTAATGAATCAGGAAGCGTCACGGCTGGGTATGACATCGACTGTTTTCACTCGGCCCGGTGGCGATTTGAACAAGAAAAGCAGTACTACGACGTCCGATTTGGCTATGTTGGCCACCAGCCTGATCCGGAATTTTCCGGAAGAATACAGCTTTTTTTCCGAACGTGAATCGTCTTATAAAAACATCCGGCATCGGAACTTGAACCGACTACTCTGGCTGGATCCGGCTGTGGACGGTATTCTGGTCGTAAAGGGTGCCGGACAACCGAATACGATGATCGCTTCGGCTCAGCGTGACAGTGCAGTGGGCAAACGCCGAATGCTTTCGATCGTGACAGGAACTGTTTCCGATCAAGTCCGTTCGGAAGAAAGTCTGAAATTATTGAACTGGGGTTTCCAGAAATTCGACACAGTCAAACTGTTCGAAAAAAACCAGGTCGTCGCCACACCGAAGGTGTGGAAAGGGTCGTTGGGTAAAGTCGAAGTCGGTTTCAATAATGACACCTATGTCGCCATCCCGAAAGGAACTGCTTCAAGGCTGAGTTCGGTATTGGTTCGTAACGATCCCCTGTTCGCTCCGATTAATGAAGGCGCGCCGATCGGTGTTCTGAAAATAGCGGTCGATGACCAGGTGATTGCCGAATTGCCGGTAGTCGCTTTAGAGCCAATCCGAGTGGCCAGTTTGATAGGCAGAATCTGGGACAGTGTGTGTTTGTGGTTCACGTAAAAGGAGTTCATCATGAGTTGTTTTGCCGGCAATGAAGATCCTATCCAATACCCATGCGATTTTCCAATCAAGATTATGGGTGAGAAAAGGGACGATTTTGCTGAAACCATCGCGGATATCATCCGGCTGCACGATCCTTTATTCGACGCTGCCACACTGGGCATGCGGCTTTCTTCAAAAGGAAACTATCTGAGCCTGACCGCTACCGTCAAGGCCACCAGCCGCGAACAGCTCGATAATCTGTACAGGGCGCTTTCTTCTCATCCCTTAGTCAAGGTCGTTCTTTGAGCGGAGCAGTACGTCACGACCCGCAGGGAACAACCGGGGCGCAAACAAGGCCGGAAACGGTGCGGGTCAGACAGCTTGCCGGCCGGCCTTATGAATCCGTTTTCCGGCGAATGCAGCAGTTTACTGCAAGTCGGACATCGACGACGCCAGACGAGATTTGGCTGGTGGAGCATGAACCGGTTTTCACCCTTGGGCAGGCTGCCGCTCGTTCTCACATTCTGGACGCTCACGACATTCCTGTCGTTCAGACGGATCGTGGCGGCGAAGTCACTTATCACGGCCCGGGACAGGCTGTTGTTTATCTTTTGGTCGATTTGCGACGTCGTTTCAACCGATTGTACGTACGTGACCTGGTTTATCGAATGGAATCGGCTGTTATCGCTGTGCTTGCAGAGTCGGGTATTGCCGGAAAGCGCCGTCCGGGAGCTCCGGGTGTGTACGTTCTTTCCTCACCTGGCACCGATCAGGTCGCCAAAATCGCGGCACTGGGTCTGAAAGTCCGGGGAAACGGTTGTACCTATCACGGTCTGGCGTTGAATGTCGCTATGGATTTGGCCCCTTTCGGCTGGATTGATCCTTGCGGTTACGCCGGTCTGGCTGTCACTGACATGAAGTCACTGGGCGTTTTCAGCGACGTAAAAGCCATTCAGGAAGCCCTGGTTAAGGCACTGTCTTGTACACTGGGTTTCGAAACAGAGTTTGTCGGTGAAGGAGAAAGTGATGTCGGCTGAGTCTGAAACAAACAAAAGAAAGGGTGTCGCGCTAAAGCAAAAGGGTGCCTTGAAAACAGCCCGTATTCCCGTTCCGATCCGGCCGATGGAGAAATTGCCGAAGCCTTCGTGGATCCGGGTCAAGGCGGGTTCCTTTTCTTCCCGTTTCCAGCAAGTGAAAAATCTGTTAGAACACCATCGTTTGGTCACGGTCTGCGATGAAGCGAGTTGCCCCAACCGAGGAGAGTGTTACGGCAATGGAACGGCGGCTTTCATGATCATGGGAGACAAGTGCACGCGACGGTGTCCTTTTTGCGACGTGGCTCATGGCCGTCCCGATCCGCTGGATGAAAATGAACCGGAAAAACTGGCTGGCACCATTGCTCTTCTTGGCTTGTCGTACGTAGTGATCACTTCCGTTAACCGGGACGATTTGCGTGATGGCGGAGCCGCTCACTTCACGGCCTGTCTTAAAGCGGTGAAACAGCTGTCCCCTCAAACACAAGTCGAGATTTTGACCCCGGATTTTAAAGGAAAAATGGAAAAGGCATTGGAAGAGCTGGGTACTTTCCCGCCTGACGTTTTCAATCACAATCTGGAAACGGTTCCACGCCTGTATTTGCAGGCACGGCCCGGTGCAGACTATTCCTTTTCGTTACAGCTTTTGAAAGCGTTCAAGGAGCGGTGCCCTGACGTGCCGACCAAATCCGGATTGATGGTCGGTCTGGG
>DBGFLV010000148.1:0-4136 GCA_048528425.1 Oxalobacter sp.
CAGATACATGGCGATCTGGCGTGGGCGGGCGATGTTGGCCGGCCGTCTTTTGGAATACATGTCCGCCACCTTGATCCGAAAAAAGTCGGCTACGGTTTTCTGGATATTTTCCACTGAAATTTGCCGGTTCTGGACAGAAAGCAAATCCTTCAGCGCTTCTTTCGTCAGTTCGATAGTGATGTCTTTTCCATGAAATCGGGAAAAAGCCAGGATTTTTCTCAACGCTCCCTCGAGTTCACGGACATTGGAGCGCAAATGTTTGGCCACGAAAAAGGCGACGTCGTCGGAAAGCTGTACTCCTTCCTGACCGGCTTTTTTGATCAGGATGGCCACTCGCATTTCAAGTTCGGGTGGTTCGATGGCGACAGTCAGGCCCGAATCGAAGCGAGACGTCAGCCGGTCGTCCATCCCAGACATTTCTTTCGGATAAGTATCGCTGGAAATAATGATCTGTTTCCGGGCAGCAATCAACGCCTCGAAAGCGTAAAAGAATTCTTCCTGCGTTCGACTTTTTCCGGAAAAAAACTGGATGTCGTCGATCAACAGCATGTCCAACGAATGATAGTAACGCTTGAAATCGTCGAACCCCTTGCGCTGATAGGCCGTCACCACGTCGCGCACGTACTGTTCCGCATGGATGTAACGAATCCGGGCCGCAGGCACATCTTGCAGCACCTGGTTGCCAATGGCATGGATCAGGTGAGTCTTGCCCAGTCCTACTCCACCGAACAGATAAAGCGGGTTGTACGAAACGCCCGGGTTATTGGCGACCTGAATGGCGGCCGCTCTGGCCAACTGGTTGGCCTTGCCAGTCACAAAACTGTCAAACGTCATTTCGGCGTTGATGCGGCTTTGTTCGCGAACCGGCGTTTCCGTAACGACTCCGCGGTAAGGGGGGTCGGCCGGATCGGTTTCGGCAACAGGTCGCTCCGGTTGCACCGCCACGGGAGAAGTCGCTTGAACCGCCGTTTTACGGATTTCGGGATTGAGTACGAACTGAACTTCAACCGAGGCGTCCAAAAACTGGGAAGCCAATGCGGTAATTCTGTCGGCATACTGTGTTCTAACCCAGTCCAGTTTGAACCGGTTGGGAGCAGCTACACGGAAAACGCCGTCCTGATATCCCAGCGGCACCAGCGGTTTTATCCAGGCACTGTATTGCTGGGGAGTCAGTTCCAGTTCCAGTTGCGACAAACAGTTTTGCCAGAAATTTTCCATGATTTACCCATAAACTCCCCACTCGTCACCGGCTTGACAAGGAGTGATGTGCTGATCCCGACAGTTGAATGCGATGATGGACACTTCGCAAAAGACCGAAAGAAAAAGTCATTTTTTCTTATAAATGTCTATTTTACCTTGAATTAGTTAAGTTATCCACAGGCAAAGTCTTTTTTTGACGTATTTCCGGCCGGTAACACACAATCCTGTTGACAGAATGGGGAAAATTACGGTCTAATCATTGATTCTTTGCGCATAAAACGATGTTTTGTTGCACGAAAGCAAGCAACAACCGGTTTTACCGGAAAAACAGCATCGTATTCCGAATTTTTTTGCTGATTAGCGAGACCATCATGAAACGTACTTATCAACCTTCTGTAGTGCGTCGTAAACGCACCCACGGTTTTCGTGCCCGTATGGCAACCAAGAACGGCCGGGCAGTTCTGAACGCACGTCGTGCCAAAGGCCGCAAACGTCTGGCTGTATAAACGGCTGCCTGTCAAGCTGATTGTGTGAACAGAAAGTTTTCTTCCGATCGGCGCATACGAAAAGCGGATGATTTTTCATCCGTTTTTCGTATGCGGCCCTGCGCCCGTACAGCGCATTTCGTTTTATACGCCCGCTTTAATCGGCTGTCTTACGCCCGACTGGGCATCACTGTCGCAAAAAGGTTGGCTCCCAGAGCAGTGACTCGAAATACAATCAAGCGATTGTGCCGGGAGACGTTTCGATGTGTGCAAATTCCTCCGTTAGATTGTATTATCCGTCTGACATCGTCGATAAATACCCGGAATGACGCTGCATCCAGTGCTGCGCTAAAGCGCAAGCTTCGGGAAGAATTGTATCAATTGATTGCTTCATGCCAGAAAATGCCGAAAAAATCAGCGTTGTGACCTCCCCATTGAAGTGGCTCTTCATCACGTTGATTCGTGGATATCAGTTGTGTATCAGCCCATACCTGGGGCAAAATTGTCGTTTTTATCCAAGTTGTTCACAATATGCGCTGGAAGCGGTTGCCTTACATGGTTGTGTTAAAGGCTTTTTTCTGGTGTTGAAACGATTGGGCAAATGCCATCCGTGGCATCCTGGCGGTCTGGATCCCGTACCCGGAAAAAAAGCCGGTTGTCGTTGTGGCTCGCCGGTGAAAAAAGCGACCGAAACATTTGAAAAGTAAATTATGGATACCAAAAAACGTACTACGTTATTGCTGATTTTGGCAGTATCGCTGTTTATGCTTTGGGACAACTGGCAAGTGTACCGGGGCGGAAATTCGCTTATTTTCCCGCACGAAAAGAGCCGGAAAGCGGATACTACTGCCGGTTTACCCGAAGTCCCGGTTGAAACAGGCACGGTTTCCACCGAAACCGGGGCAACGACGCTGATGCCGGTTACGGAGGCGAAAAAAGAAGGGCAGGAAAAACAGGCTGAACTCGTGGCCGTGACAACGGACGTTCTGAAAGCACAGATCAGTTCGGAGGGCGGTGTTTTCCAGTACCTGGAATTACTGAAGTATCCCGACAACGTCGATGCTGAAAAAGACATGGTTTTGTTCGAATCAGTGCCGCCGAAAGTGTATCTTGCCCAGACTGGTCTGACAGGCGGCAAATACCCCAATCATGCGACCCGTTTCACGATCCGTCCCGGTGAAAGATCTCTTCAGGAGGGGCAGGATGAAGTGAAAGTGGTGATGGATGCCGAACAGGACGGTGTGCGTTTGACCAAGACCTACACTTTCAAACGGGGAAGCTACGTCGTTGACGTCGATCAACAAGTGACCAATCTGAGCGGTGAACCGATCAATGCTTCTGTCTATCTTCAATTGTTGAGGGACAGCAGCAGACCTGAAGGGCAGTCCCGGTTTATCAGTACGTTCACCGGACCGGCCGTCTACACTCAGGAAGACAAATTCCAGAAACTGAAATTTGACGATATCACCGACACCCGGGGCGCGGAACATGCTAAAAAAACCGACAACGGTTGGATCGCGATGGTGCAACACTACTTCGTGTCCGCTTTCATTCCAAAAGATAAAGTGGAACGTGAAAACTATACCAAAAAGGTGGGTGAAGACTTGTATGCCATCGGTACCGTCATCCCGTTGGGTACGATTGCTCCGAATGGGAGTGCCTCCAGTGAGGCGAGACTGTATGTGGGACCACAAGAATCGGTGTTGCTGGAACAGACGGCGCCTGGATTGGAATTGGTCAAGGACTACGGATGGTTGACGATCATTGCCAAACCGATCTTCTGGCTGATGACCCATATTCACAAAGAAGTGGGTAACTGGGGCTGGACGATCATTTTGTTGACCTGTCTGATCAAATTGGTTTTCGCTCCGCTTTCGGCTGCCAGCTACAAGAGTATGGCGAAAATGAAACAATACACGCCGAAAATCCAGGAATTGCGGGAAAAATACAAAGATGACAAACAACGCATGAACAAGGAGTTGATGGCCTTGTACAAGGCGGAGAAAATCAATCCGCTGGGCGGATGTTTGCCGGTCGTTGTCCAGATTCCGGTTTTCATTTCGCTGTACTGGGTTCTCCTGGCCAGTGTGGAAATCCGGAATGCACCGTGGTTGGGCTGGATCCAAAACCTGGCGGCGCCCGATCCCTATTTCATCTTGCCGATTATCATGGCCGGTTCCATGTTCATCCAGCAAAAGATGAGTCCGCCGCCACCGGATCCGATGCAGGCGAAAATGATGATGTTCTTACCCATCGTTTTTTCCATCACCTTCTTTTTCTTTCCGTCCGGTCTGGTCTTGTACTGGGTGGTCAACAATCTGTTATCAATTGCACAGCAGTACTGGATTACGAGGCGGTACGGGAATACACACAACAAAAAAGCGGCCTGACCTCCGCACATGTCAGAAAAAGCCCGTGCATGCATGGGCTTTTTTATGCCGAATTTTTCAA
>DBGFLV010000149.1:0-4347 GCA_048528425.1 Oxalobacter sp.
TCACTCATCATTCTCTTGTTTTACCATCTCTTGTCTACTGTCGTACCCAGCAATGGCCTTAACTTGGCAGCGATGGATTCCCGAGCCCTGAAAATCCGGCTTCTCACCGTTCCGATCGGGCACTCCATCAGGGTGGCAATCTCTTCGTAACTCAGTCCTTCTATCTCTCTTAACGAAAGTGCCATCCTCAAGTCATCGGGCAACTCATCCATAGCGACATTGACCGTTTCCGCAATCTGTTTGGAAGCCAAAACCGATTCAGGAGTGTCAATATCCCTCAAGTTTTCCCCCTCTTCATACGCTTCTACCTGTTCGGCACTCGCGTCAGTTGACGTTGGGACACGCCTTCCCTGATTGTCCAGAAAATTCTTGGCGGTATTGATCCCTATTCTGTAAAGCCAGGTATAAAAAGCCGAGTCTCCTCTGAACTGGTGAAGCGCCCGATATGCCTTGATAAAAGTCTCCTGCACGACATCTTCAGCCTCGGTTTGATTGGTCACCAGTCGCAACACCAGCCTGAACAGTTTACGCTGGTACTTGGTAACCAGTAAATCGAACGCTACTTTGTCTCCTTGCTGAACACGTTCGACAAGCCGCTTATCTATGTCACGTTCAGTTGTCAAAATGGATACCTCATGTCATGCAACTGTCCGCAACTCTCTGTTAGAGTTGCCCAAGTGCAATAAGTTCACAAAATCGATCAATTTTTTTTATGAGCGTCGATCCATCGACATGCGGTATACAAGGACTGGAATTCACCGGGTTGCACGGCATCGGGGAAAATCAGAATTCCAGCCTTTTTTCCTGTTTCTGTTCTCAACAGCAAAATCAGCAATCCCGGCCAGATCGTCGACTTTTCCATTAGTTCGTACGGCTGTTCTTCCGGCGAATCCATGCTTTTTGCAGATGCATCGAACTCATTGCCCCTATATTCCTTCAAGCGTATTTGTCCGTTGCCAGAAATATCAATCCGGAGCGTTTTTCTCGTCTTGAAATACCCTAAAACCAGAACCAAAGCCGCAGTCAGACAAACCGGCATCAAGACGACACGGCCGTAAAAGGGAAAAGGGCCGAGCTGCCCGGCCATAGCCAACACACCGGTCAACACAAAAAAACCGGCAAACCCCACATTGAAAAACGCCAAATAACGGGATGGTCTGATTACAGCGGATACAGCAATCGACATGAAGGCATTCGCATCTGTTACAACATCAAAAAGTAAAGCCACATCCGCCCGGGCAGATGTGGCCTTGAAAAAAGCTGAAGTCTTAAATCTTTCCGAATATCAGTGAACCATTGGTACCACCGAAACCGAATGAATTTTTCAATGCATAATCAATGCGCATGTCCCGGGCCGTATTGGCACAATAGTCCAGATCGCATTCCGGGTCCTGATTGAAGATATTGATGGTAGGAGGAGCAATCTGATTGTAAACGGCCAGCGCCGTAATGACCGATTCCAGACCACCTGCGCCACCCAGCAAATGACCAACCATTGATTTTGATGAACTGATAACCACTTTTCTGGCATGTTCACCCAGCGTCCGCTTGACGGCCACCGTTTCGGCGATGTCTCCCAAAGGCGTGGAGGTACCGTGGGCGTTGATGTATTGAAGCTGATCCGGATTGATCTGTGCATCGTTAATCGCTGCCTGCATACAACGGCTTGCACCGCTACCGTCTTCCAAAGGCGCTGTCATGTGGTTGGCGTCCGCACTCATACCGAAACCGACAACTTCGGCATAGATCTTGGCACCGCGTGCCTTGGCATGTTCGTACTCTTCCAGAACCAGCACGCCGGCGCCTTCTCCGAGAACGAACCCGTCCCGGTCACGATCCCAGGGACGGGAAGCCGTAGCAGGGTCGTCGTTTCTCGATGAAAGCGCACGCGCAGCAGCGAATCCACCGATTCCCAAAGGTGAAATTGTCGATTCAGCACCCCCGGCCACCATGACGTCCGCATCACCATACGCCACGATTCGGGCTGCAAACCCGATGGAATGCAGCCCGGTCGAGCAGGCTGTCACAATCGAAAGGTTAGGTCCTTTCAATCCATAGCGAATCGAAAGAAAACCGGAAATCATGTTAATGATCGAGGAGGGTACAAAGAAGGGACTGACTCGACGCGGGCCCCGCTTTTCCAATTCCGCGTGCGTCTTTTCGATCATGGGCAAACCGCCGATACCCGATCCAATGTTGACACCGATACGGCCGGCATTTTCTTCCGTAACGACCAAGCCACTATCCTCTATTGCCTGGATACCTGCCGCCATTCCATAATGAATGAAGGTATCCATGTGGCGCGATTCCTTGCCCGGAATGTAATCTTCCAGCTGGAAGTCCTTTACTTCGCCGGCAAAAGTCGTGCTGAAAGCGGAGGCATCGAATCGGGTAACAGGTCCGATACCGGATTTACCCGATGTCACTGCATTCCACATATCAGCTACATTATTGCCTACGGGCGAAATACACCCCAGTCCGGTAATCACGACCCGACGTTGTCCCATACGGCTCAAGCTGTTCTCCCTGTCTTAATAGGTTTGTTAGGCCTGCATGTTGGCTTTCGCATAATCGACGGCCTGCTGAACGGTCGTGATTTTTTCAGCCTGTTCATCCGGAATTTCAATTTCGAATTCGTCTTCAAGTGCCATGACGAGTTCTACCGTATCCAGCGAATCAGCACCCAGATCGTCGACAAAGGACGATTCCAGTTTGATTTCGTCTTCAGCAACTCCCAATTGCTCAGCAACGATTTTCTTTACACGTTGTTCGATATCGGACATTTCTTGGCTCCAGTTAGATAAAAATACAAATTTTTAGAAAAAGTGCGCGCATTTTAGCAGGTTTGCGCAAAAAAATTCACTGCACAGGTTAAGTTCCGGCTCAAGTGAAATCATTATAGTCAAAAATTTCGCCTGTAAAACGGTTTCTTCCGTTCAATTCATGAACATACCGCCGTTGACGTGCAAGACCGTACCGGTAATGTAAGACGCTTGCGGTGACGCCAGAAAAGCAGCCGCAGCAGCCACATCTTCTGGACTGCCGAAACGGGCCAACGGAATCTGTTTGAGCAAATTGGTCGTCACGTCTTCAGCCAGTGATTTCGTCATGTCAGTATCGATAAATCCGGGCGCAATACAGTTTACTGTAATGTTCCGGCTGCCGACTTCCCTGGCCAAGGCGCGGCTCATGCTTTCGACTCCCGCTTTGGAAGCGGCGTAATTCATCTGACCAGGATTGCCGATCGACCCGACAACCGACGTGATGTTGATAATACGCCCTTCCTTGGAGCGCATCATGCCGCGCAAAACGGCACGCGACAAGCGGGCGACAGCCGTTAGATTGACGGCAATGACCTTGTCCCATTCCTCGTCTTTCATACGCATGGCCAGCTGATCCTGAGTGATCCCGGCATTGTTGACGAGAATGTGGATGGCACCGAATTCCTTTTGTACGTCATCAATTACTGTTCGCGAGCGGTCGGCATCGCTGACGTCCAGCACAACGCCTTTTCCGGCATCGGGACGGATTTTCGTCAACGCCTCCGTAATGTTCCGGGCACCCGTTTCCGACGTTGCCGTTCCGATCACGGTAGCACCCCGAGAGGCCAGTTCCAGGGCAATGGCCCGGCCGATTCCGCGCGACGCACCGGTTACCAGCGCCACCTTGCCGCCCAGATTCTGCTCACTCATTTCAGTCCCTCCAGTACCTTCTCAAGCGAAGCCTGATCCACAATAGCTTCCCCAATCAACGATCCATTGATTCGCTTGCTCAAACCGGCCAGTACCTTTCCAGGGCCGCATTCGACAACGTGCGTCACACCCATATCAGCCATTTTTTCAATGGTTTCAACCCAACGTACCGGACTGGCGGCCTGGCGAACGAGAGCATCTTTGATTGCTTCAGGCTCATCCAAAATGGCCACATCCACATTATTAATAACGGGAATCTGCGGGGCCGAGAACGAAAGATCAGTCATGTAATCGGCCAGACGTTTGGACGCCGGTTTCAAAAGCGACGAATGGAAAGGCGCCGATACCGGCAACATCAAGGCCCGTTTTGCCCCTTTTGCCTTGGCGATGTCACATGCGCGGGAAAGCGCCGTTTTATGACCGGCAATCACAACCTGGGTCGGTGAATTGAAATTGGCCGGTTCGACGACGTCGTTTTCCGCTGCTTCCCGGCAAGCTTCCTGAACAGCCTCACCGCTTAATCCGATGATGGCGGCCATGCCCCCCTGTCCGACAGGAACGGCTTCCTGCATGGCCTTTGCCCGGAAACGGACTAGAGAAACGGCATCCTTGAAAGGAATGACACCAGCAGCGACCAAAGCGGAAAATTCCCCCA
>DBGFLV010000150.1:0-2792 GCA_048528425.1 Oxalobacter sp.
TTTCCCGTTGGGAAGCCCTGGAATCCCGACTGAAAGACTGACAGGACAGCCGGTTTTCAGGAAACCATACGACGAAAATCCCGGATTCTAAATCCCATGACAAACAGGGCACCGAAGTAAACCACACCACAACTCCCCATGACGAAGGCCAACGCTGCCATCCTCCACCACGGATGAGCCTTCATGGCAATCCAGTCGAAATGATACGCCGCAAGAAGTGAAACCCCGGTCAGCAATACCAGCGCAACGGCTACTTTGAAAAAGAATTTTTTCCAGCCTGGCTGAGGCCGGTAAATACCCCGCTTGCGAAGCAGATAAAACAGAAAAGCGGCATTGCCGCAGGCACCGATACCGATCGACAACGCCAGTCCGGCGTGGGCATAAATAGGAACGAAAATCAAATTCATCAATTGCGTCAAGATCAAAACACCAACGGCTATTTTGACCGGGGTCCGAATGTCTTGTTTCGCATAAAAACCGGGTGCCAGAATCCGCACGACGATCAGGCCGATTAAGCCGATGCCGTAAGCCATCAAGGCACTCGACGTCATGTAAACGTCTTCTACACTGAATTTGCCGTAGTGGAACAAGGTGGTGGTGAACGGCACCGGCAGCGTTATCAGCATAACGGATGCGGGCAACGCAAGTAAAAAAGTCAGCCGCAATCCCCAGTCCAACAGCGACGAATATTCTTTTTCATCATTGTTGGCGTGCGCTTTCGACAAACTGGGTAAAAGAATCGTTCCCAGTGCCACTCCCAGGAGAGCGTTGGGAAATTCCATTAGCCGATCGGCATAAGAAATCCAGGAAACGCTACCGTGCACCAGCCGGGAAGCGATATTGGTATTGATCATCAGGCTGATTTGCGCTACTGAAACGGCGAACGTTGCCGGTACCATCTGCCGGATGATGCGGCGGACGCCGGCACTGTGGAACACCTTGACGACATTGATTGAAATACGCGGCAACATGCCGATCTTGATCAAGGCCGGAATCTGGATCGCCAGTTGCAACAAACCGCCTACGAACACGGCAAAAGCCAGTGCCAGAACCGGTTGCGCCAAATGCGGCGCCACAAACAGGGCAGCTACAATAAACGACACATTCAACAAGACCGGTGTGAAAGCGGGTACGCGAAATTCTCGCCAGGTGTTCAACACGCCGCCGGCCATGGCCACCAGCGACATGAAAAGTGTATAAGGAAACATGATCCGGGTCATCAGCACGGAAAGCTCGAAAACATGCGAATTGCTTTCCAGGCCGGTGGCGATCAGATAAACGACCCCCGGCGCCGCAATAATGCCCAGTGTGCAAATCAGAACCAGTGTCCAGATCAGTACAGTGGCCACTTTGTCGATCAGTTCTTTTGCCGGTTCGGTTCCCTTTTTGTTGACGTATTCGGCCAGGATGGGAACGAACGCCTGGGAAAAAGCCCCTTCGGCAAACAATCTCCGCAACAGATTCGGAATCCGGAAAGCGACGAAAAAGGCATCGGTAAATCCCGAAGCGCCGAAGGCACGGGCGATCAAAAGTTCACGCACCAGACCGGTAATGCGCGAGAGCATGGTCATGCCCGAAATCGTCAGGAGGGTTTTCAGCAAATTCATGTTGCGGCATTATAGCCCCCATTCCAAGAGGCTGCTGATGGCTGTTTTGTTTTTCGCCCGAAACAAGCTCGCCTAACACCAAACCGCTTTGACGAATGCAGCAAGCCACTGTATAATTTGACGTTTTCTTGTTTTCCCCTGAGTGTTCAGGTTTTTCAATTTACAATTTATCGATGGAGTTTCCATGTACGCGGTCATAAAAACCGGCGGCAAGCAGTACAAGGTTGTCGCAGGCAAAAAATATAAAGTAGAACAGATACCGGCTGACATCGGATCCGAAATCACCCTCGATCAGGTACTTGCTGTTGGCGAAGGCGAATCCATTCGCTTCGGTACTCCCCTGGTCGACGGTGTCAAGGTTCAGGCAACGGTGGTGGCACAAGGTCGTCATAAAAAGGTCAAGATTTTCAAGATGCGTCGGCGCAAACACTACCAGAAACGTCAGGGGCATCGTCAAAACTTTACCGAACTGAAAATCGTTGCAATCAACGCTTAGTCGCCGCCGATCCGGTTTATTTTGGATCCGTTGCTAAGCAATTCATTCTGGAGTATTAAAATGGCACATAAAAAAGGTGGCGGTACTACCCGCAACGGTCGTGATTCGGAATCGAAACGGCTGGGCGTTAAGGTTTACGGTGGACAAGCTGTCAACGCGGGCGGCATTATCATGCGCCAGCGTGGCACGTCCGTTCATCCTGGCGAAAACGTGGGTATGGGTAAGGACCATACCCTGTTTGCCCTGGTAGACGGTACCGTCAAATTCGTCGTCAAAGGCGAAGCGAAAAAACATTATGCAACGGTTGTTCCGGTAGCGGCAGCTGCCTGACCGTCTGCACACAGGCTTGCCATGCGAGCCCTTAACACATGAGAGGGCTCTGCCGGCGGCAGAGCCTTTTCACATTGACGGGATGAATTCATGAAATTCATTGACGAAGCAAAAATCGAAGTAATCGCCGGCAACGGAGGTAACGGTGTCGCTTCGTTCAATCGGGAAAAGTACAAGCCTTTCGGCGGTCCTGATGGCGGCGATGGCGGCAGAGGCGGCAGTATCTGGGCCATTGCAGACAATAACGTCAATACCCTGATCGATTACCATTACACAAAAGTCTACCGGGCCAAAAACGGAGAAAACGGTCGAGGTTCCGACTGCTATGGCAAGGGAGCCGACGACATAGTGCTGCCCAT
>DBGFLV010000151.1:0-5963 GCA_048528425.1 Oxalobacter sp.
CAGCGGCTGATATGGACGCTGCGGTCAAGACGATTGCTGGTTCCGCCAAATCGATGGGTATTACAGTGGAGGGCGTGTAAATGGCCAAGGCTTCTAAAAGAGTGCGCGCTTTTCAGGAAAAAGTTGATCGCAGCAAAGTGTATCCGATTGACGATGCGCTGGTGCTGTTGAAAGAGTTCGCCACGGCGAAATTCAACGAATCCATCGACGTGGCCGTTCAATTGGGCGTCGATCCCAAGAAATCCGATCAGGTCGTTCGCGGTTCGGTTGTGTTGCCGGCCGGCACGGGCAAAACGGTGCGTGTTGCTGTGTTCGCTACGGGTGAAAAAGCAGAACAAGCCAAAGCTGCGGGTGCTGATGTGGTCGGCATGGAAGAACTGGCAGCCCAGATCAAGAGCGGTGACATTCCGTTCGACATCGTGATCGCTTCGCCGGATACCATGCGTATCGTCGGTTCGCTGGGACAGATTCTGGGACCACGCGGCCTGATGCCGAACCCGAAAGTCGGCACGGTTACTCCGGATGTCGCTACTGCCGTTAAAAATGCCAAAGCCGGGCAGGTTCAGTACAGGACGGATCGCGCCGGGATCATTCATGCGACGATCGGACGCAAGTCCTTTTCCGACGCGGAACTGAAATCGAATCTGACGACGTTGATCGACGCCTTGAATAAGGCGAAACCAGTCAGCAGCAAAGGCACCTACATCCGCAAGGTCTCGATTTCGTCGACGATGGGTGCTGGCGTTCGCGTCGATCAAGCAACGATTTCGGTTTAAGTGTATAATAATAGACCCTGTATTGATATGGGGCAGAACTTTGGGCCATACCGGATGTTTTTTCCGGTATGGGCAATCAAAGACCGCTGGGCGAAGAAACTCCGTTTTCATCGTTAAACCCTTGTTTACCCAGCGTAGATGGTGAACCCAAATAGGTTTTGTAGTTTGAAGGCACATTGCCTGGCTGTAAACTCCTAACTTTGGACACCGTGTTCGAACCGGTATTCGGTCGATGGTGTGTCGGCTGGATATCATTTTTGGAGGTTGACCGTGGGTCTCAATCTGAATGACAAAAAGGCCGTTGTGGAAGAAGTCAGTGCTCAGATCGCTGATGCGCAGACGATTGTTCTGGCCGAATATCGTGGTATCCAGGTTGGTGACATGACGCAATTGCGTGCAGCAGCACGTGACAACGGTGTCTACATGCGGGTGTTGAAAAATACGCTTGCACGTCGTGCCGTTGAAGGGACAGCATTTGCTGAGCTCGCTTCTGAAATGACCGGTCCTTTGGTGTATTCCATATCGAAGGACGCCGTTGCCGCTGCCAAAGTCGTTCAGGACTTTGCCAAGCGTAACGAAGCGTTAGTAATCAGAGGCGGCAGTTATGCCGGCAAAACACTCGACAAGGCTGGAGTGGTCGCATTGGCCAGTATTCCAAGTCGTGAAGTGCTGCTTTCCCAACTTATGGGCGTTATGTTGGCACCTGTTTCGGGCCTTGCCCGTGGACTGGCTGCTCTGGCGGCAAAAAAAGAAGCGGAAGCGGCCTAAGGGACGTCGCTTTCTGATTTTGTCCACGAGAGTATCTGTATAAGTCGTTAATACCGACCATCATCTATTTAAAGAATTAGGAGTTTTACATGGCAATGAGTAAAGAAGACATCCTGGAAGCCGTTGGCGCGATGTCGGTAATGGAATTGAATGACCTGGTTAAGGCATTTGAAGAAAAATTTGGTGTTTCCGCTGCCGCTATGGCAGTTGCCGGTCCGGCAGGGGGCGGTGCTGCGGGTGGCGCTGCTGCTGAAGAACAGACCGAATTTACCGTTGTGCTGTCTGAATTCGGCGCCAACAAAGTCGCTGTGATTAAAGCGGTTCGCGAAATCACCGGTCTGGGCCTGAAAGAAGCCAAAGACATGGTTGATTCTGCACCGAAGCCGGTCAAGGAAGGGGTCAGCAAAGCTGACGCTGAAGAAGCCAAGAAAAAACTGGAAGACGCCGGCGCAAAAGTCGAAATCAAGTAATTTCGATTTTGGCCCATGTTTTAGTCGTATTCGAGTCATTGCTGAATTGTCCTCTCGGGGCAGTTCGGCTTTGACTCAATTGTATTTCCCGAAGTTGTTTTTTTGTTCCATCGAAGTCGAGACTTGAGTTTTGTGCTTGAACGAACGTTTTCAAGCACAAAACTGAATTTTCCATCCTTCAGCCACTCATGGAGTGTCCATGCACTACTCATTTACTGAGAAGAAGCGCATCCGCAAGTCATTTGCAAAGCGCGACAATGTTCACCAAGTTCCTTTTTTGCTGGCAACACAGCTTGAATCGTACGAAAAGTTTCTGCAAGCCGATGTGCCGCCTTTAAAGCGCAAAAATGAAGGCTTGCAATCTGCATTTACATCCATTTTTCCGATCGTGTCGCACAATGGATTCGCAAGACTGGAGTTTATTTCCTATACGTTGGGAGATCCTCCATTTGACGTCAAAGAATGCCAACAGCGCGGATTGACGCTGGCTTCTCCCTTGCGCGCCAAGGTCCGTCTCGTCATTCTAGACAAGGAATCGCCGACGAAACCGGTCGTTAAGGAAATGAAAGAACAGGAAGTCTACATGGGCGAATTGCCCTTGATGACCGACACGGGTTCTTTCGTGATTAATGGGACTGAACGGGTTATTGTGTCGCAGTTGCACCGTTCCCCGGGTGTGTTTTTCGAGCACGACAAGGGCAAGACCCATTCGTCCGGCAAACTGCTTTTTTCAGCACGGATCATTCCGTACCGCGGTTCCTGGCTTGATTTCGAGTTCGATCCCAAGGACGTACTGTTCTTCCGGATCGACCGCCGCCGTAAAATGCCGGTCACGATCCTGTTGAAGGCGATCGGGATGACCTCGGAAGAAATTCTGGAAAATTTCTTCGTTTTCGACGATTTCCTGTTGCGCTCGGAAGGGGCAGAAATGGAATTCGTGCCGTCCCGCATGCGTGGTGAAATAGCCCGTTTCGATATCGTCGACCGGGAAGGAAAGGTCTTGGTCGAGAAGGACAAACGGATCAATGCCCGAAACATCCGGGACATCGAAGCGGCCGGTATCAAGCGGATTTCGGTACCGGAAGACTTTTTGTACGGCAGAGCGCTGGCCAAAAACGTCATTGATCAGGATACCGGTGAAGTCATCGCTCGGGCAAATGACGAGATTACCGAAGAAGTACTTGCCCGCCTGCGCGAAGCGGGTGTGGCTGAAATCCAGACCTTGTATACCAATGATCTGGACCAGGGTGCCTATATTTCGCAGACCCTGCGTATTGACGAAACAGCCGATCAGATGGCCGCGCGAATCGCTATCTACCGCATGATGCGTCCAGGCGAACCGCCGACTGAAGAATCGGTTGAAGCCCTGTTCAACGGCCTTTTCTACAATGAGGAACGGTACGATCTTTCGGCCGTGGGACGGATGAAATTTAACAGTCGAGTCGGTCGTGAAGAACTGACTGGCCCGATGACTCTGTCCAACGACGACATTTTGTCCGTCATCAAAATTCTGGTCGAACTGCGGAACGGTCGTGGCGAAGTAGACGACATTGACCATCTGGGCAATCGTCGTGTACGTTGTGTGGGTGAACTGGCCGAAAACCAGTTCCGTGCCGGATTGGTCAGGGTGGAACGGGCGGTTAAGGAACGTTTGGGACAAGCCGAAGCCGATAATCTGATGCCGCACGACCTGATTAATTCCAAACCGATTTCGGCGGCAATCCGTGAATTTTTTGGTTCGTCCCAGTTGTCGCAGTTTATGGATCAGACCAATCCCTTGTCGGAAATTACCCATAAACGTCGTGTTTCCGCGCTTGGGCCCGGCGGTTTGACACGCGAACGGGCCGGCTTTGAAGTCCGTGACGTGCATCCGACCCATTACGGACGTGTCTGCCCTATCGAAACGCCGGAAGGCCCGAATATCGGTCTGATCAATTCACTGGCTCTGTACGCCCGTTTGAACGAGTATGGTTTTTTGGAAACGCCTTATCGTAAGGTCATCGACAGTCACGTTACCGATCAGATCGAGTACCTGTCGGCTATCGAGGAAGGTCGCTACATCATTGCCCAAGCCAACAGCAAAATCGACAAGAACGGGCAACTGATCGACGAACTGGTTTCCGCGCGTGAAGCGGGTGAAACGATTTTGGTTTCTCCGGAACGTGTTCAATACATGGATGTGGCGCCGGGTCAGATTGTCTCGGTAGCGGCTTCGCTGATTCCGTTTTTGGAACATGATGACGCGAACCGTGCGCTGATGGGGGCGAACATGCAGCGTCAGGCGGTGCCGTGTCTGCGTCCTCAGAAAGCGTTGGTCGGAACCGGTATCGAACGAACGGTAGCCGTTGACTCGGGAACGACCGTTCAGGCGCTACGCGGAGGCGTCGTGGATTACATCGATGCAGGCCGTGTCGTCGTTCGGGTGAACGACGAGGAAACGCGGGCCGGTGAAGTCGGTGTCGATATTTACAATCTGATCAAATACACCCGTTCCAACCAGAACACCAACATCAACCAGAGGCCTATCGTTCAGGTAGGCGATCGGATCGCGAAAGGCGATGTCATTGCCGACGGGGCTTCGACTGATCTGGGTGAACTGGCGTTGGGGCAGAATTTGCTGGTGGCCTTTACCCCCTGGAACGGTTTGAATTATGAAGACTCGATTCTGATTTCGGAAAAAGTGGTCGAGGACGACCGTTACACGTCGATCCACATCGAAGAATTGTCAGTGGTTGCCCGCGATACCAAGCTGGGACCGGAAGAAATCACCCGCGATATTTCCAATCTGGCCGAAAATCAGCTGGCCCGTTTGGATGAATCGGGTATCGTGTATATCGGTGCTGAAGTTGAAGCCGGTGACGTTCTGGTCGGCAAGGTGACTCCTCGCGGAGAAACCCAGCTGACGCCGGAAGAAAAGCTGCTGCGCGCCATTTTCGGTGAAAAAGCTTCTGATGTGAAAGACACGTCACTGCGTGTCCCTTCAGGTATGGTGGGAACGGTCATTGATGTGCAGGTATTTACGCGGGAAGGTCTGGTTCGTGACAAGCGGGCACAACAGATTATCGACGATGAACTGAAACGCTATCGTATCGACTTGAACGACCAGATGCGTATTGTGGAAGGCGATGCTTTCCAGCGTCTCAGCAAACTGTTGATCGGTAAGAAGGTCAATGGCGGTCCCAAGAAATTGGCGCGGGGAGCGGAAATCACTCAGGAATATCTGGACGATCTGGAAAGATACCACTGGTTTGACATCCGCCCGGCCGACGAAGACACGGCGATGGCCTTGGAAGCCATCAAGGAATCGATTGAGGAAAAACGGCATCAGTTCGACTTGGCGTTTGAAGAAAAACGCAAGAAACTGACCCAAGGCGATGAATTACAGCCGGGTGTCCAGAAGATGGTCAAGGTTTATTTGGCTGTTAAACGGCGTTTGCAACCGGGCGACAAAATGGCCGGACGGCATGGTAACAAGGGGGTCGTTTCAAAGATCGTTCCAATCGAGGACATGCCTTACATGGCAGACGGTACACCAGCCGACATTGTGTTGAATCCGCTGGGCGTGCCTTCCCGGATGAACATCGGTCAGATTCTGGAAACCCATCTGGGATGGGCCTCCAAGGGACTGGGCCTTCGGATCGGGGAAATGTTGCAGGCCAAACGGCAAGTGGATGAAATACGGGCTTTCCTGAAAGACATTTATCTCAGCAGTGGCAAGCCGGAAGACCTCGACGACCTGACTGACCTGGAAATTCTGACCCTGGCTGAAAACCTGAAAGACGGCGTGCCATTCGCCACGCCGGTTTTCGACGGGGCCGAAGAAGACGAAATCCGTCGTATGCTCGATCTGGCTTACCCTGACGAAATCGCTGAAAAGTTGGGCATGACGGAAATGAAGAATCAGGTCACCTTGTACGATGGACGCACGGGAGAACCGTTCGAACGGCCG
>DBGFLV010000152.1:0-9980 GCA_048528425.1 Oxalobacter sp.
TCTTCAAGTAGTGTTTTTTGTGGCATAAAGTGAAGCACACGCCGGTTTTCCCCGCGTGAAAGGAGTGCAAAGTACCGGTATGATATCACCTGAGGACTCTTTCAACTTTATGGTCAGGCAACACGTATGATGCGATATTTCCGACGGCTGGTATTGCCGGTTTTGGCCGTTTTCTGTGTACAGGTTCCTTTCGCCGCAGCGCAGTCCGGCATTCCGAGTCTGGGCGATACGGCACGCGGTGAGTTGACGCCGTTGGCCGAGTACAAGTTAGGCAAGGAGATCATGCAGCAAGTCAAAGGTGATCCGGCTTATGTCGGCGATCCCGTTTTGACCGAGTACCTGAACAATCTGGGGAACAAGCTGGTGTCGGCCGATCCCGAGATTCGGGGCGAGCTGGCCGGTGATTTTTCGTTTTTCGCCGTGCGGGACCCTACGCTGAATGCCTTTGCGCTGCCCGGTGGTTTTATCGGCGTACACACCGGGTTGCTGTTAGCCACGCAAAGCGAGTCGGAACTGGCTTCGGTTCTTTCGCATGAAATCGGTCACGTTTCACAGCGTCACATTGCGCGCATGCTTAATCAGCAAAAACAGGACATGCTGATCCCGATTGCAGCGACGATACTCGCCATTCTGGCTTCCCGGGCCGGAGGGGACGCGGCAGGTGCCGTCATGATGGGAGGACAGGGTTACGCCATTCAAAAGCAGATCAATTTCACGCGTGACGCGGAAAAGGAAGCTGACCGGGTCGGTTTTCAGATTCTGAAAAGTTCGGGTTTCGATACTACCGGCATGACGTCGTTTTTCCAGCGTATGCAAACAGCCACTCGCAATTACAGCGATGCGCCTTCTCCTTATTTGCGGACTCACCCGCTGACATCGGAACGCATCGCCGACATTGAAGCGCGGGTTCGTCGTGAGCCTTATCGGCAGCATGCCGACAATCTGGATTTTTACCTGATGAGGGCGAAAGCCCGTGTCGTTCAGGATGAGAGTGCACCGGCTTTGCGGGATGCCACTGCTGTGTTTGCCGAACAAATCAAGAGCGGCAGCCGGCTTTATGTGGCGGCCGGTCATTACGGGCTGGCTTTGATTGCTCTTCTTCAAAAAGATCCGGTTGCTGCTAAAAACCATTTGGAGCAGGTGAAAAAAACGGTAGGCGATACGGCCGCAAGACAAAGCCTGGCCTTAAACAGCCTGACGATCGAGACATTGCTGGCTGCCGGGAGTGCCTCTGAAGCGGTCCGCGTTTCCCGAAATGCCGTGACCCGTTTTCCCTCTTCCCGCGCACTGGCGCATCAGTATGCCGGTGCACTTTATGCCTCGAAACGGTATGACGAGGCTTCTAAATATCTGAGAAAACAAGTACAGATGTACCGGGACGATCCCGATTTGCAACGTCAGCTGGCGATGGTGTATGGCGCTCAGGGGAAAAAGGCGTTGATGCATCTGGCAATGGCTGAATCGTACGGTTTGACCGGAGCGTATTCTGCCGCGCTGGAACAGCTGAATCTGGCCCGGCGTGCACCGGATGTCACTTTTTACGATCAGGCGGTTATCGACGCCCGGGAACGTGAGTGGAAAGCAACGGTCAAAGACGGACTGAAAAAAACGCGTTCGTGAAAAGCGGTCGCTACCTTGGAAAAAACCCGTCAGAAAAGCTGACGGGTTTTTTGATGAAGAGAGCAGGTCACATCGACCTGTCTTCCCGGGCGGAGTGGTTTAATGGCGATGTTCTGCCGTTGGGCGGCGATCGCTCTGACGGTGTTTTCGTGATTTCGCTCCGCTGTCCTGCCCCGACATGGCGACTTTGCCGAAATGACGCTGGCTACCGGTTTTGGACCGGTTTCTTTTCGCGCCCGGTTTCCAGTTGTCCGGCCTGGGCCGGGACGAGGTGGTTTTTACGGGTAAGCGCGGTTCAAAACCTTCAACGACATTGACGGGAATGGTTTGTTTGGTAAACCGTTCTATTCGTCGGACACTGGTCTGGTCGTTGCGGCTGACCAGTGAAATGGCCAGTCCGTGACGACCGGCCCGGCCGGTACGGCCGATACGGTGAACGTAGTCTTCAGGAAATTTGGGCAGGTCGTAATTGAAAACGTGCGTAATGGCAGGTACGTCAATGCCGCGGGCGGCCACGTCGGTAGCGACCAATATCCTGACTTTGCCGTTTCTCAGCTTTGCCAGTGTCCGGTTACGCGCACCTTGCGGCATGTCGCCGTGCAGGGCGGCAGCTGAGAATCCGGCGATCGCCAGACGATCTGCGACCAGATCGGCATCTCGTTTGGTCGCGGTGAAAACCAACGCCTGTTCTACGGAACGGTCGTTTAACCAATGGTCCAGCAACCGGTTCTTGTGGGGCTGGTCATCCACGAAGTGGATCATTTGTTCGATGTTTTCGTGGCGGCTTGTCGAAGATGCGATGTGGATCGTTTCGGCGTTACGGGTGATTTTCCGGGCCATGTTGCCGACGACGCCGTCCAGCGTGGCTGAAAAAAGCATAGTCTGGCGAGTATCGGGTGTGGCCGCGGTAATGGTTTCGATGTCGTCGATGAAACCCATGTCGAGCATCCGGTCGGCTTCGTCTAAGACAAGGACTTCAAGCCGGTCAAAACGAATTTTTCCGGACTGCATGTGATCAATCAGTCTGCCAGGCGTCGCGACCAGAATTTCCGGATTGCGTTCCAAAAGCGCTCTCTGTTTCGGATAAGGCATGCCGCCCAGAATGGCCACGGTACGACACTGTTTCAGACAGGCACTGTATTGGTCTGTTGAAGCGACGATCTGCAAAGCCAGTTCGCGAGTCGGCGTCAACACCAGCATTTTGGGTTCTGCTGCCTGGAAACGGGGGCGACCGCCTTTGGTACGGCCGTCTTGCCGATGACGGTCAGGTACGGCTTGAACGGCACGGCTCGCTTCTTGCGAAGCGAAACGATGCAGTGCCGGCAACATGAATGCGGCTGTTTTGCCCGATCCGGTTTGCGAGGAAACCAGCAGGTCTTTTCCGGCAATGGCTGAAGGGATGGCTTTTTCCTGTACCGGGGTCGGTTTGTCGTAAGCAATGGCGGCAAGTGCCTTCAGGATTAACGGGTGTAATCCCAGTGTATCAAATGTCATTTTTTTCTCTATTGATGAAGGATTTTCCTTGTGGGAAAATGAAAAACGGCAGTGCCCAGTAGCTGGTGACGAAACAGAAAAGAAAATTCCGGCTCAAAAGCTTTGCGCCGAAACCGTGTCTTGCAACACAAAAAGGCGGAAGGGCTTTATGAATGCATGAAATCATGCACAAGACTGGCAGTGCCATCACATGATCGGGCGAAAGTATGGCCTTCGCCCGAATCAAACATTATAGCAGATATTCGGCTTTTCCGGTCAAATCGGAAAACGGTTGAGGTGACGAAGTCAGACGGTGTCCTTTTGCGCGACGACACCGTCGGTGTTCAGTCCCATGACGTGCGAGAAGCCACCGTCGACGTAAGTGATTTCACCGGTGATACCGGATGCCAGGTCGGACAACAGGAAAGCGGCGGCGTTACCGATTTCTTCAATGGTGACGTTCCGACGTAACGGAGCGTTTTTAGCGACGAAATTCAATAGAATGTTGAAGTCACGAATACCGCTGGCGGCGATAGTCTTGACCGGGCCTGCCGATATGGCGTTCACGCGGATGCCGTGTTTGCCCAATGACTCGGCCATGTAGCGAACACTGGCTTCCAGGGAAGCCTTGGCCAGACCCATCGTGTTGTAATAGGGAATGGCCCGGTTGGCTCCCAGATACGTCAGCGCCAGTGCGGCCGAACCCGGTCCCATCAGGGGGCGGGCTGCCTTGACCATAGCGGGATAACTGTAAGCGGAAATGTCGTGTGCAATGCGGAAATTTTCGCGGCTTAGCCCGTCGAAAAAATCGCCGGCAATCGCTTCACGCGGTGCAAACCCGATGGAGTGAACAAGACCGTCCAACCGTCCCCACGTTTTTTCCAGTTCGGCAAAGACGTGTTCGATGTCTTCATCTTTGCCGACGTCGCATTCGTAGACCAAATCGCTGCCCAGCTCTTTTGCAAATGAGGTAATGCGATCCTTGAAACGTTCTCCGACGTAGGTAAAGGCGAGTTCTGCGCCTTCCCGATGGCACGCTTCGGCTATGCCCAGTGCGATGGAGCGGTTCGATAACAGCCCGGTGATGAGTATTTTTTTACCTTGCAAGAAAGCCATGCATGACTCCAGAACGAAATGAAATAGGATGACCGTCCATAAACGGTGTAGTGGTTGTCATAAAAAACCGGCAGGAAATGATTCGGTTCCCGTTTGCCGGAATCTGTCTGGCAAGATTGTAGTTCGTCAGACAGATTGCAGCAACCTTTACTCCCGATTCAGCTTGTTTTAGCGGTCAAATGTGGCGTTTAGGCTTTCTTGCGGGAAGAAGAAGACGCCTTTTTGACAGGCACTTTTTTCAGGGAAACAGTGCTTTTGACCGGTTTGGCCTGTTTTTTCGAAAAGGCAGGTTTAGCGGCCCGGGTGTTTTTCGATTTGACCAGTCCTTTGGTGGTGGATGTCGTTTTCCGGGCGTCTAAAACGATTTTCACGCGGGAAGGCCGTCGGGCGTTCCGTGTGGTTTTGACGACTGCGGCACGGACGACTTTGCCTTTGGATGACGAGGAGGCAGCTGCGGAACGGTAAGGAACATGAACCTTGAGGACGGTTCCCCGGCCGACAGTGTCACCGCGGAGTTTGTTCCAGGATTTCAGCTCGGCGACGCTCACCCGATATCGTTTGGCAATCGACGCCAGATCAGCCTGTTTTTTGACTGGAATTCTGACCAGACGGGTGGCGGGCAGGTCGCGCTCCCAGGCCAGCCGGGCGTTTTCAACGAGTTCGGGAGCGATGTCGTTGTCGTACCCTGCCGTTTTGGGAACCAGTATGGCCGAGCCGAACTTCAGGACTGCCCGGGGCGGGATGTTGTTGGCCTGACGGATCAGATCGGCAGACGTGTTCATCCGTGCGGCGATGTCTTCCACTCTTTCACGCGGACTGGTCACCTGGTACGCTGTCCAGGAAGAGAGCGGCTGCGTCCAGCGGGACAGGTTTCGCCGGAATTTCTCGGCGTTTTCTTTCGGTAACAGAATTTTGACTTCATTGCCGCCCGCGATGACGTAGGGGCCGAACTGGGGATTTAAAGCCCGGAAGTCGTCCAGTGACATTTCGGCCAGTTTGGCGGCGACCTTGACGTCAATGTCTCGCGTTTTGCCGATGGTCACGAAATAGGGCTGGTTTTCGATGGTCGGCAGTTCGATCCCGTATTGGCCGGGATGCGCAATCATGTTTTTAACGGCTTGCAGCTTGGGGACGTAATTGCGCGTTTCAGCCGGCATGTAGGCCGAAATGCTGTTGAAGGTGATCGGTTTGCCAGCTTTTTCGGCTTTTTTGATGGCTCGCATTACGGAGCCTTCACCCCAGTTGTAGGAGGCAAGCGCCAGTTGCCAGTCGCCGAACATGTCGTGCAGTCTTTGCAGATACGTCAGAGCCGCTTCTGTGGAAGAGAGAATGTCGCGTCTTTCATCCCGGAAGGCGTTCTGGGCCAGGTCGTAGTGACGGCCGGTACTGGGAATAAACTGCCAGATGCCTTCTGCCTTGGCAACGGAACGGGCGTGCGGGTTGTAGGCCGATTCAATGAAAGGCAACAGGGCCAGTTCAGTCGGCATACCCCGTTTTTCCAGTTCTTGTACGATGTGGAAAAGGTACTTGGACGCACGCTGGGTCGTCCTGTTGATGTAATCGGGACGTTTCGTATACCAATTCAGATGGTTTTCAACTAACGGATTGGCGAGGTCGGGAATAGCAAAACCCGAACGGATTCTAGCCCATACGTCGACTTCGTTGATTGATAAAATTTCCGTCAACGGATCTTCATTGTCGAAGTGTCCGGTGCCGATGAGGCCGATGTCGGTTGCCGACTGGAAGGCGGCGAGCTGGGCATCCTTGCTGTATTTGGGTAACGAGATGTCGCGGGCTTCGGTCAGGACGGGAGAGACCGTGACGAAACAGCCGGCCAGGGCAAGAACGAGGAATCGGTATTTTTGCGTCATGTTTTTTCGGGCTAGTGGTGTTACGGAAAATGGGCGCCGGTGAGTTTACGAAGGATGTTTCTCTGGGTCAAGAAAAGTTACATTTTTCGCCGGTCGCTTCGCACGGATACGCCAGGTTGTCAATCGGAGTACCCTTTCATTTATCAAATTTCAGTGTTCTGACTCCTTCCGGACTGCCCAAAAGGCAGATGTCGGCTCCTCTTCGGGCAAACAATCCTACGGTGACAACGCCGGCAATGTGATCGATTTTTTCTTCCAGCGCTACCGGGTCGGCAATTCGGAGTCCGGAAACGTCAAGAATGAGGTTGCCGTTGTCGGTTACAAACGGTTTGCCGTCTTTTAGGCGCAGCCGGGGCACGCCACCGATGTCGGCGAGTTGTTTCGCAACGGGCCGGTGCGCTAACGCCAGGACTTCGACGGGTAAAGGGAAGTGACCGAGCTGATCGACCAGTTTGGATTCATCCGCGATGCAGATAAAACGCTCAGCAATGGAGGCAACGATTTTTTCACGTGTCAAGGCACCGCCACCGCCTTTGATCATGGCTCCGGAACCGGTGATTTCGTCAGCGCCGTCGATGTAAACGGGTATGTCGTCAACGTCGTTCAGCTCGTAAACCCGAATGCCATGGGAAGCGAGCCGCTTGCCCGTGGCCTGGGAAGAGGCAACGGCTCCAGTAATACGATCTTTGATGTGGGCAAGCTCGTCAATAAAAAAATTGGCGGTGGAACCGGTTCCAACGCCAATGATTTTTCCCTCGGGGACGTATTTCAGTGCAGCACGGGCGACAGAAAGTTTTAAATCGTCTTGGGACATGGTTTTTGGATGCGGTGACGGAAAATTTCGGATAAAACGGAAGAAAACGTCATTTTAACCGGTTTTAACGAAAGTTCGTGTCAGTCTAGCCCGTTTGAGGCGGACAAGTCAATTCTTATTGCCGGGAATGCACAGTATTCTTGCGTCAGGTCAATGTCACGTCCGCTTGGTCAACTGCCGATCTTCCCGGCGTCTTCAGGAAGGCGGGTTTTGGGGTGGTTCGTTTTTTCCGGCTTCGTTTTCTTCCTCGTGGTCCAGTGTTTCGTACAAGGCGATTTGCAGCCGCGAATGAATACGCACGAACCATCTGCGCAAAACGAAAACAATGGCGACGATGGAAACAATGACCAGAATGAGTGACTCGCGTTTGGGCAAAATGCTGGCGGAAAGGGCTGCCAAAAACAGCATGGTAACGGTTAAAAACAGCAAAGGCAGGATTTCACTGATGATGCGGCGTACTTGCTGGGTGTGACGACCGGTCACGCTTTCGCGGACGCTCATTTCCGCCAGCATCATGGAGAGTGCCTTGAATTTGCGGAAGGCTGCGATCAGGAAGGGGAGCGAGAGGACCGTCGTGCTTCCCCAGATCAGCGACTTTCTCCAGTCGATGTCGCTGATCCAGTCGGCCAGAAAATCGTTACCAAGATGGACAGCCAGGTAAGCGCTGGTCAGAAAAATGGCGACGACAACAGCCATGTTGATGGCGATTTGGATCAGCATGCGCTTGATCATGTTCCAGATGACGGCGTTAGTCCCCTGCGGGTGCAGGTTGCTTAACCATTCACCGTACAGATCGACGATGCGCGCCAGCGGTCGGGGCGTTAGCCGGGCAATGGTTTTGGCCAGTGGATCGGCCATCCGGATCAGGTAGGGCGTGGTCAGTGTCGTGATGGCCGAGACGGCCACTGCAATGGGATAAAGAAAATCACTGGTCACTTTGTAGGCCATGCCGAGTGAAGCAATGATGAACGAAAATTCACCGATCTGTGACAACCCCATCCCCATTCTGAGTGAAGTACGCCCGTCGTTTCCGGCAATCATGGCGCCTAACGTGCAGCTGACGACTTTTCCGATGATGACGGCGCCTGCAATGATGAGAATCGGTACAGCATAGGCAGTCAGGATTTTGGGGTCTAAAAGCAGCCCGACCGCGACAAAGAATATAGCGGAAAACATGTCGCGCACCGGTTCGATCAGTCGTTCGATCCAGTGAAGTTCGCGGGCTTCGGCGATGATGGCACCGATGATGAAGGCACCCAGCACCATGCTGTATTCCAGTTTGACCACTAAAAGACAGAACCCAAAGCACAGGCCTAAAACAGTGATCAGGAGCATTTCATTGCTCCGGAAACGGGCAATGTAGGCGAGCAGCCGGGGTACGAGCAGGATGCCCACGAGCATGGCGATGATCATGAAAAGGGACAGCTTGGAGATAGTGAAGAAGACGTCGCTCCCGCTGACGCTGCCGGAGATGGCAACGCCCGACAAAAGCGCGATCAGTCCGATACCTAAAATGTCTTCTACGATCAGCACACCAAAGATCAGGTGGGCGAACCGCTCGTGTTTCATTTTCAGGTCGTTTAACGCCTTGACGATGATGGTGGTTGATGAAATGGCCAGTATGGCACCTAAAAACAGGGCGTCCAGATTGTTGTTCCAGCCGAGCCAGAGACCGATCTGGTAACCGAGCCAGATCATGACGACGATTTCAAGCACGGCAGCGATTAAGGCAGTGGCCCCTACTCTGAGCAGTTTACGAAAAGAGAATTCAAGGCCCAGTGAAAACATGAGAAAGATGACTCCCAGTTCGGCCAGAATCTTGATCGTGTGTTCGTCCTTGATCAGCTCGAAGGGAGGTGTGTGGGGGCCGATCAGAACGCCCGCTACAATGTAACCGAGCACGACGGGTTGTTTCAGCCGGTGAAAGACGACGGTAACCAGTCCCGCCACAATCATGATAACGGCCAGATCCTGAATGAAAGTGATAACGCTGTCGTGCATAATCCGATTCGTACTGTGGTAATGCTGATGAAAGAAAGGGCTTCTGCCGGTCGAAGTATGTGCAGATGGCCGGGTTGACAAGCTATGCCGTTTTTTTGCCGGGTAATGCGGCGTTACCGGTGCTTATGTCTCGTCCGGAGGAAATGACTGCTTCGCTTGCCCGTTCCGAAAAAGCGTATTTCGTTTGCGAAAAGCCGGAGCGAAGCCGTCTTCCGGCAGAAAAAAAGCCTTATCCGGTTCGGCAGGCAGTATACGTCAATCCGGAACGGTTCGTTCAACTATGACGTCGGAAATAACGTATTGATCAAAAGAACGGGCAAAACAGGTTGTTGCGGTCTGTTCATAACCCGCTTTTTCGGCAGCTTCTTTCCTCCAAGACGGTTTATTGCGCGACGATCCGGGCGCGTTTTCCGTACAGAATCATCACTTTTTGTCCAACGCTGAAGGCAGGAGACGGACCCTGTACCAGGGTCAGCAATTCGCCATTGTCAGTTTTGACGACGTATTCAATGCCGGTTTGGTTAGTAATGCCTTTTTCGATGGCCGAACCGGCCAGGGCGCCGATCACAGCGCCACCGATGGCGCCCAGGGCATGAGCACGGTCACCGCCACCGATAGCCGAACCGGCCACACCGCCGGCGACTGCTCCGGTGACGCCACCGATTTTCTGAGTGCCTTCGACGTTGACGGGGCGGCTGCTGACGATGACACCGGGAACGCTACGTGTCACTGAACCGACAGAATCGACAGAATACGTGTCCGGACTGATGTTAGTCGTGCAGGCTCCCATCAAAAGGCCCAAGACCAGCACGGTTCCGCAAGGTATGATTTTCATTGCTGTCCCTTCAAAGGTAAAGTCGTATGAACGGGGTGTGCGCCTGTCGACGTTTGAGTCGTTCTCAACAAGGCAGCTTGATAGTTCCCATCATACTGTAAAAAACGGATCAAAGCATTCTCTGGTGTGCAACCGCTTTTGATGGGGTCTGTCCGGTTCCTCTTTTTAGAGGACTGTGCGGTTTGCTGCTCCTGAAAAACGCAGTGGAAATCGGCCAGGGCATCGGACGGATCGACATTGTTTTAGTATA
>DBGFLV010000153.1:0-5688 GCA_048528425.1 Oxalobacter sp.
TTTTGTTTTTCCGGTGTTTGCATGGTGTTTCTCCATAAAAAAAGACCTCGCTTCGATGAAGGAGGTCGGGTTCGTTCAATTTTCGGGCACAATTATTGCCAAGTAGAAATATTACTTCACAGAAACACATCGGTCAGCTATGTCGTCTTTTTCACGCCGCTGTTTCGTTCATCCGAGAAGAAAACAACAGTAACCGCACCATCGGGACAAAATCACCCGTGACGAGCCGGTTTTTCTCGGGAAGTCGTTTTACTCTCCTCTTTCAGCAAAACAAGACCGTTTTCAAACGTTTTCGGACAAAGTTGGAAAAAACCGATGTGCTCTGTGCTGCCAGGGAAGAAATGCGTTTCGGGATCAAGAGCTTGGAAAAGTGGATGACTTCGGACCGCCAACGATGACTGAAAAAGGCCTCTTCACTTCACTCGACACATGATGCATGACGGGCATCGGTAGAGAACGACCGTCAGCACGACCCGGCGAGAAAAAAACCGTTTTCCACATGACGTCATCCTTCCAAACGCAGAAAAGCCGGGAAGTCGCCCGGCTTTTTTCGGTCGGAATTCACCCGACAGCAGTCGTCAGCAACAGCCTTTGAATTGTTCCTTGGCCCGCTGGCGCCATATCTGCAACAGGGGATCGGTGTATCCGTTAGGTTGCGACAACCCCTTGAAAACCAGATCACAGGCAGCCCTGAAACCCGGTGAACGATCGAAATCGTCCGTCATTTTCCGGTAAGTCGGATCGTCGGCATTTTGGTGGTCGACAACCGCTGCCATCCTTTTTAACGTGTCCATCACCTGCGGTACCGTCGTAATGCCGTGCCGCAGCCAATTGGCGATGTGCTGGCTGGAAATCCGCAACGTGGCTCGGTCTTCCATCAGCGCAATGTCACGAATGTCCGGCACTTTGGAGCATCCGATTCCCTGGTTTACCCAACGGACGACATAGCCGAGAATGCCTTGCGCGTTGTTGTCCAGTTCCTGTTGGATTTCTTGGGGTGACCAGTCCGGCTGATCCGTCACCGGAATCGTCAACAGATCGTCCAATACGTCCACGAACGGCTGTTTCTCCATTTCCTCCTGCGTCTTTTCGATGTCGACCTGATGGTAATGCAGCGAATGCAGGACGGCGGCCATCGGGGAAGGTACCCAAGCCGTATTGGCACCAGCTCTCAAATGATCCCCCTTTTGGGCGATCATGTCAGCCATCAGGTCGGGAGCGGCCCACATGCCCTTGCCGATCTGTGCCAGACCGCGCATGCCGCACTCCAGTCCGACCTGCACGTTGTTGACTTCATACGCGTCGATCCACGGCGTTTTTTTCATGTCGCCTTTACGGATCATCGGGCCGGCTTCCATGGAAGTATGGATTTCATCGCCCGTGCGATCCAGGAAACCGGTATTGATGAACGCCAGACGACGAGGCACTTCGGCAATACACGCTTTCAAATTGACACTGGTGCGCCGTTCCTCGTCCATAATACCGAGTTTGACCGTATACTCCGGGATACCGAGTAATGCCTCGACCCGTGAAAACAGCTCGTTGGTAAAGGCCACTTCCCGGGGTCCGTGCAATTTCGGCTTGACGATGTAAATCGACCCGTGTCGCGAACTGATCCGGTTTTCCAGATCCCGTTTGGCGATCAACGTCGTCACGACGGCGTCTAAAATGCCTTCGAAAATGTCATTGTCATTACCGTCCCGTATCGACGGATTCTGCATCAAAAGCCCGACATTTCGGACAAACATCAGGCTGCGTCCCGGCAAGGTCAATTTTTCCGACGAGGAAACGGATTGATATTCCCGATCCCGGTTCATCCGACGCACGAACGTCGTCCCGTTCTTGGTGACGTTTTCTTCCAGGTCTCCTTTCAAAATGCCCAGCAGATTGCGGTAAACGACAACTTTGTCATCGGCATCCACCGCCGCCACAGCGTCTTCACAATCCAGAATGGTCGTGGTGGCCGCTTCCATGACAATGTCCCGAATACCGGCGGGATCGCCGGCACAGACCGGATCGTTTTTGTCGAAAAGCAGATCGAAATGCAAGTGATTTTGCCGGAACAAAAGGGAGGAGGGATTTTCCGGCTCGCCGTTGTAACCGACCAGCCACGCGGGATTTTTCAGCGTCGTTTCCGTACCGTCTTTCAGGGCAACGGCCAGCCGGCCGTTTTTCAGAAAATACCGGACGGCGTCATGATGGGAACCGTTGACCAGTGGAATGAATTCGTCTAAAAGCGTACGGCCGTAGCTGATGACCTTTTTACCTCTTATAGCGTTGTAGGGGCCGCTTCGGGTCGCACCGTCTTCCTCACCGATGGCGTCCGAACCGTACAGGGCGTCGTACAGACTGGCCCAGCGTGCGTTAACGGCGTTCAGAACGTATCGGGCGTTGGTGAGCGGCACGACCAGCTGGGGACCACCTTGACGGGAGACCTCTTCATCAATGTTTTCGGGGGCGATTCTGACCTGTTCGGGAACCGGCGTCAAATAGCCGATCTCTTTTAAAAATGCCTTGTAAGCCTGCATGTCCCGGACAGGGCCGGGGTTCAAACGGTGCCAGCTGTCCAGTTCTTCCTGCAACCGCTCGCGTTCGTTCAGCAAAGCGCGGTTTTTCGGACTCATTTCATGGACAATGGCGTCAAAACCGCGCCAGAAAGTGTCGCTGTCGATTCCCGTACCGGGCAATGCTTCCTGTTCGATAAAGCGATACAAATTCTCAGCCACCTGAAGACGGTAACATTTTCTACGTTCAGTCATATAACGTTTCTCTTTTGTCCTAATCTGTGCGTGTTGACCACTCTACTGCGTCGTCGCTCTGCCGGTAGACAGGCGAAACATGACGCGAATGAGCGTTGTCATTCTTGAGAGCGCAATTGGCAGGCAAGGCTTCTCGCCGTCATCCTGTCCGGGCAAACACATCGTGCGTTGTCAGCTGCCGTTGCTCGCTTTACCCGCTTTGTCACGTGTTCTTGTGTGAACACGACTTGTGCGCGTAGAGAAGGGATACTTCTTTTTCCACGGGTATATATGTTAGCAATAAAGTTCAACAATGACACACTATTTTTTCAATTCAGCCCTTCGTCTTGCGGGACGACGGCTTTTTTCAACCTTTTCCGTTTCAAACCGGTCAATTCAGTACGGCTGGCGAACTCTTCCACCGTTACGACCACATCAGACCCCGCCTGCTGCGTTTATACTGAAAGAAGGCCACTACAATCAGTACAGGTAACAAACATTCCAGAAATTCTTCCTGTGAAACCTGAAAAGCGACTATCCAGTCCGGAAACTGCATCTGGTATAACTCGGTCAGGACGTTCAATGAACGGTCGATCATTTTCGAGACGACCAGAACGACCAGGAAAACCAGAATACTGATCGCGTACCCTTGCCTCTCTCCTAAACTGCGAAAAAAGCTTCGGGTGTAGTTCCAGATGAAATAAATGAGCATCCAGACGACCGGCAATAAAATCAAAGCCGCCAGCAATTTATCCGTAACGGGAATCTGGCTGCCCAGCCAGAACTTGCTTTTCAGAATGCTTTCGCTGCTCACTGATTTGTGCCAGTCCGCTTCCCGCATGAACATATAGACCAGCATGACAACGAGTGCGCAACGTGTGACCGGTTTGACGTCGCCCCCGCCGAAGACAACGACAAGAACAGCTATTGCATACGCTACCAGCGTCAGCGTTTCCACCATACCGTTTTCTTCGACAAAAACCAGCATGTCATGAGGAGGCAAAACCCACCAGCAAATCAGCGCGGACAAGGAAGCGAGGATCGCCAGATAAAAAGCGATATAGGGTGAACCGGACGACGTCCAGACAGAACCGTGCGTTTCCCGGTATTGAAAAAACGAGACCATAACCAGCAAGGGCAGGATACATTCAAGGTATTCTTCCTGTCCGGTTACCAGTGCTTCAAGCCACAACGGGAAATGCCACCCCCACATTTCCGTCATCATGTTGAGTGAACGGTCGAAAATCTTGGAAATGACCAGTACGGCCAAAAACATGAAGATGCCGATGGCGTAACCTTCTTTTCTGAACAGATCGTTAAGCCATTGTCGCGTATAGTTTTTCAAAAAGTAAATCAGAGCCCACAAGACCGGAACCAGAATGGCGACAGCCAGCAGTTTGTCCGCGACAGGGATTTGCCCGCTTAGCCAGAACTTGATTTTCAAAATGCTCATGCCGTTTAACGACTTGTGCATGTCGGCTTCCCGCATGAACATGTAAGTCAGAACAATCGTGCAGGCTGCCCGCGTTCTGATCGTTAAAAAGCCTTTCCCCCCATACAAAATGGCCGCAATCGCAACAATGTAGACGACCAGCGTCAGATTTTCGACCGGTCCGTTTTCCCGGACAAGATTGATCATGGCTTCAGCGGGAAGAAAATACCAGCTTGCCAATGCGCATAATGAGGTGAGCAGGGAAAGGTAGAGCGTCAGCCAGGGCGATTTGATCAGCTTCATAGAGAGGATGCCCGTTTTCGGAGAAGAAAACGGAAGGTGCTATACGCAACAGTGTAAAGCTGTCATTCTAGTTGATCCTCTGCGAAGAGTTCAATTTTATCTTTCGTGAAATGAAGAACAACCATGATTTTGCGTCGCCAAAACGACAAGTCGGGTCGTAAAAGAGGAAGCACTGCATCAACTGATCCATCCATAAAGAGAAACCGGTTTCCGGTATGGCCGCCATTTGAATCAGAGGGTGGCAGACAAAGGCTGTTTTCGAGAAACTACTCGCGTTCTCCAGAAACTTTTCCGGACGAAAGCGGAATGCGGGTATTCCACGTATGGGCAGACCAGGTTGTGGCGCCGCACTGATCGCAGGCGGGTCCGGACGCGCCTCCGTTGGCGCGCCAGCCGTCCGGATACGCTTTTCCACCACAGAAAGGACACGGCAGCAAGACTTCCGACGTTTCCTCCCCTTTCCAGATGGCAACGAACATTTCGCCAAATTCCGAAAAAGCCGACAACGCTCCTTTTCCGATCCGAATGCCGAAAAGCATAATGAAATAAAGCGGCGCCACCAGCAAGAGCAGGACGCGCCTTGTGAAAACAGACTTGAAATGAATCAGCGGCGGCATGGCCAATCAACTGTACAGGAAAGAAAAACCGGAAAACCGCTTGTCACAGCCATGCTACGGCCGTGCGACCCGGAGCGGGACGGTAGACTGACATCCCCGTCAATCCATCTTGCCCTTGCTTTTGAGCCATTTCACGGCAATAAAACCGATGATGGCGGCAACCAGCAAGGAATCCAGCACCCATTCCTGAATACCTTCACTGGAAAAGTTACTGTCGAACAACTTGTAGGACATGATAGCGCCGCCCAAAAGCAGGGTCACCAAAAAAACGGGCAATTTTCGATATTTTTTCATCGGTTGTACCAACTCAGGATCAGTTAACTGGAAAGCTTTCAGTCAAAACGGCTGAAAATCGAATCCGGTAAATAGTGTAACAGTTAAAGCCCGGAACGTTTAAACAAGTTTTCCGCGCTTTTTCTCATTCGTTTTTTCCGGCAATGCCGCCTTTTTCAGCTGCCAATGACCGGAAATAAAAAGCACCCTCTTCCGGCAGCTCGCGTCTTTAGTGGCGTTTGACTTCCACGACGCCCTTGATTTCACCGATCAGTTGCATGGCCTTGGCAAGACTTTCGGTCGACACGATTTCAACGGTAAAAGA
>DBGFLV010000154.1:0-1624 GCA_048528425.1 Oxalobacter sp.
CTGTTTCCTTTGCGGTAGATGGCCCGGTACAAAGGCACCAGTTCAGGATAGTGTTGACCGATGGCGCGAGCTACGCGGTTACCGGCCGAGTTGTCGAGATTCAGGTTTTCAAACCAGTAGGTGTCGGTGAAGGCTTTTGAGGCGGAAATGATTTCGCAAAAGTCGGTAATGCCCGGAAAAATGGGAGACATAAAAAGCACCGTCCGAATGCCGGCCTTGTGCAATTGGCGCAATGCTTCAAGCCGTCGCGTTGCCGAGGGAGCGCGGGGTTCGAACCGGCGACGGAAGGTCTCGTCTAACGCGTTGATTGATACGGCGACTTCGGCATGGGGCAAGGACGCGATCAGGTCGATGTCGCGCAAGATGAGATCGGATTTGGTGATCAGGGTGATATGCGCAGCGCATCCCTGAAGCTGTTTCAGGAGACTGCGGGTTACACCGTACTGTTTTTCAAAAGCGTTGTAAGGATCGGTAACGGAGCTGATGACGATGTTTTTGCCGGCAAGTCGTTTCACCGGTAGTGGTGTGTTACAGAGCTTGACGTCCAGAAAGTCGCCCCAGTCTTCCGTGTGGTTCGAAAACCGTTTCATGAATTCGGCGTAACAATAGAGGCATTGATGCGGACAGCCGACATAGGGATTGATGACGTAATCCACACCGGGCAATTTTGACGGGGTAACCCAACTTTTGACCGGCAGGCTTTTACGGACAATCATGTTCTCTTCCCGGCTCCGGAAGGCAAACGGCGATGGTCCGTTTCGTCCGGTGCCGGCCTTCCGCGGTTTTCATGGGTGTCATCCGGAAAAGGCGTCGCCGTCAGTACCAAAACCAGCTGCCGGGTCGGATGTCTTCCGCTTCCATTTCAGCGATGTCGGGTTCTTCGGCAAGTTGTTCAGGCAATTTTCCGATCAACTCTCCAGCGCTTTTCGCCTGGACAAGCACTTTCATTGTGGCCTCGTGTGGTCTGGCGTAAATGCCGTTCAGGAAGTATTCATTGAATTGGGGACGGTTCGGATAAGCCAGTACCGGTTCATGCAGGGAAAAACGTGCATTGATTGTGTCGGTGTTGCCGCGTGCGTCGAGTTTGATCCAGCGGTGACCGAGACAGACGGCGTTATAGCAATGGATGAGGTAACCACCGGAGTCGTCTTCTCCCATAGCGAGGTGCTGGTAGCACAGACCTGTCGGAATTTTCTGGGAACGCAGAAGCGCCGCCAGGAGATTGGCTTTGGCATGACAAATGCCGGTTTTGTGTTGCAGCACTTCGGATGCCTTGGCCGTGACGACGGGCGCGTCGACGTCCAGCGAATGGGAAATGTGATCACGAACGAATTCGAAAGCGATCCGCGCTTTTTCCAGCTCGCTGTTGACGCCTTTGAAGAGGGCTTTGGACTGGTCGCGGACAATCGGAGACGAAAAATCAATGTAAGGAGTTTCCTGTAAAAAGAGGTCGACGCTCATTGTTCTGTTTCTCGTTTCAAAAGGATAAGGAGGGTTTCACCCGGGGAAAACAGGATTTTACTCTTCCCTGACGATCGTTTCCCCTTTCGGAAAAGGTTTTGTCGTCTTATATGGGGATGAAATCGGCTATTTCAATGAAAAGGAGCGGCTGCCGGTGGCAGCA
>DBGFLV010000155.1:0-6340 GCA_048528425.1 Oxalobacter sp.
TTTGCTGCGCTTCCTTTGATTAATCCGACTGGAAATTCGATGAATCCCATGCACATTCTGATTGTAGGCGGTGCGGCCGCCGGTGCTTCCTTTGCCGCCCGTGCCCGAAGACTCGACGAATCGGCTCGCATTACGCTATTGGAACGCGGAAACGACGTTTCTTTCGCCAATTGCGGGCTCCCCTATTTTATCGGTGGCGAAATTACCGATCGTAATGCGTTGGCGGTACAAACTCCCGCTTCTTTAAAGGCGTTACTAAACGTCGAGGTACACTCCGGCTGTGAAGCGATCCGCATCGACCGTGAGAACAAACGGGTACAAGCGAAAAACGGTAAGACAGGAAAAACTGAATGGTTTTCCTATGACAAACTCATGCTTTCCCCGGGTGCCCGTCCTCGCCGTTTATCGGTACCGGGCGTGGAAGAGGCACGGGTTTTCGCCCTGCGCGATCTGGCGGATACGGACCGAATCGCAACTGCTGTCCGCCCCGGCAAGCGTGCCGTCGTTGTCGGTGCCGGTTTTATCGGCCTGGAAGTCGCTGAACAATTGCGCCGTCAGGGTTTGTCTGTCGACATTGTTCAGAAAGGGCCACAGGTTTTGCCTCAGGTCGACGTCTCGTTAGCAACGTTTTTAGAAACCGAACTGGTCTCGCACGGTATCCACCTGCACGTTAACGACGAACTGGTTCGCCTCGACTCGAAGGAAGCAGGCCTGAGCTGCCGGCTGGCTTCGGGTCGCAAACTGGACACCGACTTTGTCGTAGCGGCAATCGGTATCGAACCGGACACCCGGTTGGCACGCGAAGCGGGCCTGGAAATGGGGAATCGCGGTCACGTCATCGTCAACGGCTTCATGCAAACGTCAGACCCCGACATTTATGCCGCAGGTGACGCCGTTGAAACAGCCGATCGGGTTTTCGGAGAGCAAACTGCCGTGGCATTGGGTGGCCCGGCAAACCGACAAGGACGTATCGCGGCCGATCACGTGTTTCTGGGCGAAAAGGCACGCCCTTATCCGGGTTCCCTTGGGACGTCGATTGTTCGGGTTTTCGGTGTAACGGCCGGTTCCACCGGCTGGACGGCAGCACGTCTTAGGGAGGCCGGACGTCCTTTCGAAACCGTGACCGTCAACGATTTTCATCACGCTACCTATTTTCCCGGCGCCTGCCCGGTGGCCTTGTCCCTTACCTGGGATCCGGAAACCGGTGTGTTGCTGGGGGCAGAAGCGGCAGGCGGCGCCGGCGTGGACAAACGGCTGGACGTGCTGGCGACTGCCATCGTCGGCAAACTGACCGTTGAAGACCTGTGTCATCTCGAACTGGCTTATGCCCCACCGTTCGGAGCTGCCAAAGACATTGTGAATCTTGCTGGATTTGCCGCCTGCAATCGTCGAGACGGTCTGGTTGAGACCGTTGCTACCCTGCCGTCCGATCCGCAAGTCCAATTGATTGATGTTCGGGCCCGTGCGCTGGCCAATGCCGATCCGGTACCGGGCGCCGTGAATATTCCGATGCCGTCGTTAAGAGAACATCTGGACGACATCGATCGCAACCGCCCGGTCGTTACCGTCTGTGCACTGGGAAAAAACAGTTATTTCGCCTCGCGTGTTTTGAAACAGAACGGTTTCGATGTCTGTAGTGTGGACGGCGGCCTGAAAATAGCGAGGAACCGGTGCTGAACGTCCCATCCGGCACGGCAGTTTCCCGGATCAAGTCCCTTATCCGTTCTGCCCGGGAAAATGTCCCGGGCAGTCCCGGAGAGAAACCGTTCTTCTTGAACATTTCCTAAGTCGGACCGCCCTCATTCGCTTTTTTCCGGATCGGCCGGTCAGAAAGCCGGAACATTGCTCTCTTCGTTTTTTACCGTAACGAATTGGCTGGCCTTCGGCCTGAACAAGTCGCTATCGCCACCGCCCATCTTCCGGAAAAAGCGTGAAGTTTTGCGGGAAACGACTCCCGCCTTTGCTGTACGGAAGAAGGACCGACACCTGTTCCGGGAGGTCAACGAAAGAAAAGCGGCAATGGCGATAGTCGCTTCTTCCAGCCTCACACAACATCAAGCGTGGCGGTGCATGGCCGGCTGGCTCATTTATCAACATCGCTACATCCGGAACATCCATAACGCGATGAGTCTCTGAAAGAGAGAGGAAAAGGCCGGCGGAAGGGAAACAGCGGAAAAACACCATTGCCGTGGCAGGTAACCGTGCTTTCTCACCTTGTAACGTAAAAATCACTAAAATGAAAAAATTCAGTCTCTTGTCAATGAAACCTAAAGTGAATTGGTAAATTCTTTCCTTCCCTGTTCTGACAAACGAATCATTTTCCGTACTCTGTTTTACATTTGAATTACATCATGGTAGAGGAAGCGGACAGGGCCGATCTGTTTGTCGATATGGAAATGGCCGCACAACCATTGCCGGTACGTCAAACGGGCCTCTATCGTATCGAACCATTTTTCCATCCGTTTATCCACTTCGCTCTGATCAATGTGCTGATAAAGGGCTTCAGCCGGTTCGTAACGCAAGGGACAAGTGTGTGTCAGCACTGTATCGACTTGCCAACCGACACCGTCAAGGCGGTGCTCAACCTGCCTCATGCATGCGCTTGAAATCTGTTCGTCGGAAAACCAGTTGTAACCGTGAGTCAACCGCCACCTCTTGTCGACGCTGTAGGCGCCCCCAACCGCCAACACAGTGTGGCCTTCCATGCAATAGATTTCGCCGTCCTCAGCAAATAACAGATTCGGATAGGCCTCATCCGCATAGACCAGACCGCCGAAACGTTTTTCTGCACGATTGTCCGGCAAGCCGGCCGGATGCCGGTCGTGATTGCCGCGAAGGCATAACAACGTCAGCGGTAGTCGGGCAGCCGATTTTTTATGAGGTGTGTCCCGTTCGTCCCCGTAATAGTTCAGACCCGTGTCACCCAGTACAATCAGGGTATCGTCAAGCGTGACCGCTGTCCGGCTGAAAAAACGCCGCAGACGCCGGTAACTGCCGTGTGTATCGCCAGTCACATAAATCATGGCCCGTTTCCTGTGGGAGAAGTCGGCCGGAAAACCCGTCTCGTTCCGCTGCCTCTCCCGTTAATTTCATCTGGACGGCGCCGGCATGGCGTCGATTTTCGTCCGGAACAGACTGTAAGGTTTCTGACGGCAATCTCTGCCGTACTGGTAAGAAGCCTGTCGCTCGATCTGGTTAGCGGTAAAATAGAGATAACCGTCCGGCCCGATCGACAGCGTATCCGGCCAGAGAATACGCGGGTCGTGGACAATCGTTTTCAGTGTGCCGTCCGTCATCATGGCCCGAATACTGTTGTTTTCGTAATCCCCTCCGTAAACAACACCGTTAGCGTCGGCTGCCAAGCCGTCGGACGCGCCTTTTTCGCCCCGGTTTTTGACGGATTTTGCCAACTCGCGATCGGATAGGGATTCATCTCTTAACTGTCCTGTACTGACGGCATACAGAAAACGGCTGGACAACGGACAGTAATACAGCGTCTTGCCGTCGGGAGAGAGTGCAATGCCGTCTACGGCAATCGCTGCCGGTGTGACTGTCCCGTCCGGACTCCGGTTCATCATGACGCGACCTTCCACTTTCGGCACAAATGCCGGATCGGCCGAGGTCGAACGGTCACCGTTCAAACGTCTGAACGACCGGCCGGTATCGAGATCGACGACGATAATCGCACCCGGCCCCCTGACGGACGAATCGGTGATGTAGGCACAGCCTTTTCTGCCTGCGCGGTAATCGACGCGGACGTCATTCAAATACGTCGTTTTCAAAACGACATCGTCCGGAAAAAGATAAATGCGTTTGACCTGATCCGTTTTCAGATCAATCGCGACCAGTTTCGCCGCATCCGGCAGCGGTTCAGAGAAATTCGGCGCAGCGGTGTCCAGTACCCAAAGGACACCGGTACCGTCGGCCACGACGCTCTGAACACTGACGAAACGTTTCGTCGGGTCACCGTCGAACCGGTTCCAGGCTTCGTCCGGGTAAGGACGTAAGGTTTCGCCGTCGATTTCGGCAACCGAGGTGTCCCTTTCATCTCCCCAGTCCGGAAAATTAACGAAAATCCGGCCTTGTTCAGATACCGTCACACCCGTCGGCATCGCACCGAAAAAAGCGAAAACCTGTTCCATATTTCCAAAATAATTTTCCTGTGGCAATTCACGCAGCATGATTCACTCCTTTGAGTCAGGGAAAAGCGTTGATTGCGGGCCATTTCCCGATAACCTGTCGATTCGGGGAACACGGCCGTGGGCGAAGACAGGAAAGCCGGCTCTTTCGGCCGGACGGCTTTTTTCACGGCAAATCCGCTGAAGCCTTTTTTTGCGGATCTGTCAGGAACGGCACCGGACGGGACAACGAATCAACGACCGATCCGGTGCCCCTTACAGTCCTTTCTGATTGCTCTCTCCGTTTTTCCATCCCGGGAATCGACCCGATTTGCAGGCTGTCTTTCACGACGCGATGGATGCGGCGGACCACCCTTCCGCTGTCTTCAGTCATTCGGTATCGTGGCCGACAGGGCGGCAAACGGACGGACGGTCTTGCGCCTGCGGGGCATTTCCTGAAAACGGCCGGACTCAGCGACGTCTTCGAACCGTTCTGTCTGCCAGTGAACCGTTTACGGTTTTGCCCGCCTGTTCGCTAAAACGGCGCCATCGGGAGCTTGCGTCAACCGTTGAAAAAGCCTTGAGTAAGGCCGATTTCGGCGAGCTCCGGGATCACCTGCATTTTTTCGCCTTCCTCTTCCGTCCGTTTTTTCCTTTCTCCGGTACGGCAAATGGAACGCCACATCACCTTAACGCAACCCGTTTGAAATCATGTTGATTTATCCGGGTAAAGCGCCATTTCGGGACCAGGACAGAGACCCATTAAAAGAAAACGGATTAAAAAACAGGAATAAGTTTTTGGATTTATAGCGTATTACATTTCACCAAAGAGATGGACAGGAGGCGATCTCACGTGTACCCAACAAAAACGACGATAGAAAGACTACAAACGGCACGTTTTTCCGGTCGATCCGTCCACCGGGCCGTGGCAGGCGCTTTTCAGGCGAGGAGAAAAGAACAGCCAAATCGGCCGTAAACAGAACGGGCCAGAAAAATGACAGGATGAATACAGGCGAAAAAACCGCCATTTTGAAGAGTTTGTCGTTTTAATGACTCCGGTAGGAGTCGTTACTGCCGCACTCGACCGGTCCTTGGGAAACGGAACCTTTTCTGAATAACCCGCAGGCGCCTTTCCAGAAACGTCTTTGGCCAAACGTTGTGATCGTGCTTGAAAAGTCGCTGTTTTGCGACGTCGAACCAGCCGTTTATTCCGACGTTTCCCTCTTTTCCGACACCGGCAATAAACGCCGGAAAGAGAGCAGCCCCGATTTCCGTTTTCAGCGAATCCCTGAAACCGGCACCGTCTTCACATCTGCAACTGACGCACTTTGTGGATATTACGGGAAGGCGGTTCTCCGAAGAGCCGCTTGTATTCCCGGTTAAACTGCGTGGGACTTTCATAGCCGACCGCCAAACAGGCACTGGAAGCGTACTCGTTTTCGACCAGCATCAAGCGTTGCGCCTCATAAAGACGCAAGCGCTTTTGATATTGCAACGGACTTAACGTTGTGATTTGCTTGAAATGGCGGTGGAAAGTCGACGGCGCCATGTTGACCTTTTTGGCCAATTCATCCACTTGCAGCGGTTCCTTGTAATTGTTTCTCAGCCAGGCAATTGCCTTGGCGATCCGGTTTCCCCGTGAACCTGCCGTGTTGACGGCCCGCAAAAACCGGCCCCGTGGTCCGACCAGTAACCGATAGTGGATTTCGCGAACGATCATCGGTGCCAGCACCGGTATTTGATCGGGCGTGTCCAGCAATTCGGTCAAACGGAGGAAAGCATCGAGCACGTCCGTCTCGATCCGTGCAACCGCCAGTCCCCTGACCGGTTCGTCATCAACGGCTGTCGATTGCGGCTGTTCCATCATCAGCCGGCCGACGGTATGCCTGTCGATTTTCAGCGAGACCGCCAAAAACGGCTCATCGGGCGTAGCACCCAGGATATCGTTTTTTCCAGGCAAATCCACACTGTTCAAAAGACTGTCGTTTTCGCCGTAACGGTATTCCTGGCTACCGATCAAGGAACGTTTGTTTCCGGCGACCACGACACCGATAGCGGGTTCGTAAAAACAATTTTCACACGAGTCGTTACCGTCCCGGCGAAACAGTGAAAAGCCCGTGACCGGCGTGGCGTATTCGCCGGGTTCGGATAACCACCTCAGCAGTTTGTCTTTAAGGGAACGGTTTTTTTCCATCAGGCGGTCCTGATCGTTTTGAGACATC
>DBGFLV010000156.1:0-6496 GCA_048528425.1 Oxalobacter sp.
GCCGCGCCCAAACTCTGGAGTGGATCGTCGCTCAGGTAAAGCGAGTGGCCGGTTACCGGGATGACGGAAGAAGCCAGCTTGACCGTACCGGCTCCTTGCCGAGCTATCGTTCGCGTCGCTTTGGCGGCGTCCTCCAGGGAAGCAGCCGAAATCGTGTCCGCATACGAAAAAGCGGTCTTGTCACCGGCTACGGCACGGACGCCTACCCCCTGCTCAATAGAGAAACTGCCGGTCTTGACGATCCCTTCTTCCAGACTCCAGCTTTCGTTTTTGATAAACTGGAAATACAGATCGGCATAATCAACCTGATGGGTAAAAATGACTCCCATCGCCCGGATCAACGCGGATTCATTCAATCCGGACGGTTCGAGAAGAATAGATTTGGCCAGTCCGAGAGAGTCAACAGCAGGGTTTTGCGGTGGCATGAGAGGCATCCTTTAAGATCAGTCGAGATAGCGATTGTAGTCGATTGCGCAAAAAGAGGCACGCGGCACCTTTTTGCACCGTCAGGACAAGATTATGATAAAGACAATCAAAACTATCGGATTGCGTGAAGCCAACGTTTTCACACGACCACACACCAACCGGCGTCCGAAAAAAATCAAAGCTTGCGATGCTTTAAGGCAGGCAGTTTTTCCCGTAACGACAAAAGCCGGTCAAAATCGAGTTCACCGAACACGACACCTTCTCCTTCAGACAACACGGCCTTTACCTCTCCCCACGGGTCAACCAGCATCGTGTGTCCCCAGGTACGCCGTCCCGTCACGTGCCGCCCGCCCTGGGCTGCCGCCAAAACGTAAGCCTGATTTTCGATGGCCCGTGCCCGCAACAAAATTTCCCAGTGCACTTTTCCGGTCGTGTATGTAAAAGCCGCCGGTACCACGATCAAGGTGCATTCGCCGAAAGCACGGTACAGTTCCGGAAAACGCAGATCATAACAAACGGACAGTCCCACTCTTCCGAAAGGCGCCTCAAACGTGACGACTTCCTTTCCGCCACTGATCGCCAGTGACTCGTCATAGGATTCCCGCTCCGTCGAGAAACCGAAGAGGTGGATCTTGTCGTAGCGTGCGACATTACGTCCGTTAGGGTCGTAAACTAAAGAACTGTTCAACACCTTTCCGGGCTCGGGCGAAACGAGAGAGAGCGTTCCTCCGATTAGCCAGATCCCGTTCTTTTGCGCCATTCCGGCCATAAAATCCTGAATGGGGCCGTGCCCAAACGCTTCGGCCTGTTCAAGCCGTTGCGCGTCGCCGTGTCCGATACTCGGCCAGTATTCCGGCAGCAACACCAGCTCCGCTCCTTTTTCAGCGGCTTCGTCGATCAGTCTTCGTGCTGCTTCAATGTTCTCTTCAACAACCGGTGTGGACACCATTTGGATGGCTGCCACTTTTGTCATTCACTCCTCCCGAAATAAACCGTTTTTTCCGCTTTACGACCCATTTTTCACTTCGCGGATAACGGGATCGCTCCACGAACCCGTTACGCGATACTCATGGGTAAACTGTTTCATCAAAGGTTCTCTTAAAAACATTTGAGCAAGAAACGTACCAATACCGATAGCCGGATTCACGAAACCGTAAGCGATTGATGCGGCAGCTGCATTGATTTCCGGTATGACAACCACATGCAAATCCTGCGATTCCTTAGCAATATCGACACTGCCGTCCATCAACACGGTTGCATTGACCCCGTTCATTTTCAAGTTTTCCGTTCGCATGATGCCATCGGTAATCTGTGCATTAGCCGTAATCTCGTCAAAGGCGAAACCTTTGGAAAAAATATCGCGAAAATCCAGACTCAGGCGTCTTGGCAAAGATTGCAGACTGATGACACTCAACAATTTGGCGGCCCCCGGATCGGCTTTCAAAAACTGCCCGGCTTCCAATTTCAGCGACATTTTTCCAGACAGCGAAGGAATATCGAGCGCAAACGGCAGGCCACTCCAGCTGACGTCGCCTTTCATTTCCCCATGACCACGCCTGATCACCTCCCCGTAACCGAATCTGTCCAGCAGTTTACCGGCATTTTTGATGTCCAGAACATAATTCAATCGGGTTTGCTGAAGGCTGCCGCGGGAGGTAATCCAGCTACCGGAAGCCTCCAGCTGTGCGTCGGGATTGGTAATTTTCAACCGGTTAATCCGCCATTCCCTGCCTCCCTGGAAAGGCACGTTGTTGGCAACAATTTCCGTTTTGCCCAGATGTTTGCCGAATAGAGTCAAGTCATCCGCCACAATATCCAGTGCGGGAATGCGGGTAATGTTTTCCTTGCCACTGACATCGGAGACTTTTTTTAGGGAAGACTGAAGGATATTGAGTGATTTTAACCGCGCGATCAGTTTTCCTTCCGCCAGTTTTCCGCCCGCTTCGATCCATTTCAACTGGCCGTTGATCTGATCCGAGATGACATTGACGTCCCAATATCCCGACTGCCTGACGCCCGTGAGCGTCGCATGAGTAAGCCATGTCTCCATAGCCGTCATTTCATCGGCTTCGATGGAAAAATATCGGGGTTCCAGATACGGTACGATCCCCTGGTTTCCGGACGAAACGCTCGACTGCGGCCCGGACGCGCCGTAAAAATCGCTTACGACATCAATCCACTCATTGAAATCGATACTGTGCAGGTTCAAAGCCAGCGAAGTGCCTTTTTTCAATTCGGGTTTCTTGTTGATACCGATCCCTCCCTGGATGACCTGCCACGTATCCTGTTGCGATGTCTTTTGACGCAGATACCGGGCCGACATGTCAGGACCATAGGCGATATTGATTTCGTCCTGTTTCATCCCTTCCGAAGACGGCAAGTCTTCCAGCGAAACACGCAATAAAACCGTGTTGCCCGCCTGTTTTCCAAGTGGCGCAGGCAAACCGATTTTCAAGCCCTTCAACCCGGATTCAATCCGGATTTCGTCATTGCTGACGGTTACGACATAAGGCGTACTGCCCGACAGTTTTTCCATGAGCTTGCCGAGAGTGCCATCCGGATAAGTCTGTTGCAAGCCTTTCGCACTCAACAATCCGTCAGCGCGTACCAGAAAACGGCCGTCTTTGTGGGTACCGCCAACAATCGTAACCGGTTCATGCAAAAAACGGGCTTTCAGATCGTTCAGCCTGAAGCCGTTTTCCGAAAAATCGAGTTGTCCCCGTGTTTTGGAAATCACCGGCAAGTTTTCCAGAAGAACTATGTCGTTGTTGTCGAACTGCACTGTTCCGGCCACAGTCGATTTTTCCGGTGATTCAAGCGGCAATTGCAGCTTGAGTGCCAGACCTGCGTTCCCCGACGCCACTGTCGCCTGTGTTAAATGATTAATCCACTCCGCTACTGGCGTTGCATTGACGAATCCGACAAAATGCTGAAGCGCTCCATGGGCGTCTCCTTTGACGTCTAAAACCGGGTCGTCGGCTAGAACATCAGGAATGACAACGTCGACATTTTTCAGTCCGACCTGCCGGGTCGATGCCGTATCCGCGTGGATCGCCAAAAGAGGGCCGTTCATACGGAATTCCCCCTGAATATGGTCGATTAGCGGCCACAACGGTCGGCGTTCGTTGCCTGAAAAAGTGTTCGGTGCATAATCCAGTACGCCATCGACCAGCCGGGCACGAACGGTAAAGAGGCCTTCGTCGCCCTTGCCAGCGTAGGGAAAACCCGCCAGATTTCCTTTTATCTGTACCGCCCCTTCACTGACCCTGCCGCCTTTGATAGCGCTGGAAAGCCATTCCTTCAGGGAGCGGGGAGTTTGAAGAGGCACGTATTTTCCGACGTCGGAGAGCGCCAGATTCTCGATTTTCGCCCAGGCGTCCACTGAACCGTACCGATCCGTTTTATCCGATAAATCCTTCACGTAGCGGCCACCGACGTCAAGTTCCATACCGTTATGTCGCAAAGAAAGCTTTTTGACGTCAACCGACAACACTTCCTTTCGGGAACGATTCCATTCTAGCCGGGCCGTCAATTCATCAAACTGGCGAGGCACAGTCTGGTCATAAAACGGCAAGAACAAGGCCACCCGGGAAGAATCCAGGTCCAGACTGCCGCCATATTCATTGGCCGAAACAAATCCCGTCAGATTTTCAACGCCGAAACCGGACGGAAGCATTTCGGTGCCGGGAGGGTTTTTCAAACGGACATTTTTTTGTTTGTCGCGGAGGGTCATTTCTTCGAAACGGCCTTCAACCAGATACGAACTTCTGTCTTCGGACAGTCTTTTCCAGGAAACGGAAAAACGAGACAATATGCCGGCCACTTCATAACGGTCGATGCGTTGACGCATACCGGGATCCAGCGGCAAGTAAGGCAAAAAACGACTTAATTCGCCTACATTCAGATGCGCCGCTTCAGCCTCGACTTCAATCGGCCTCTTTTGCTGATCCATTCCGTATCTGACAGTTAAACTGGCATCCGATAAACGCTCACCCTGCACCGTTTCCAGCGTCAAATGATCAATGCCGCCCGTATATGACGGTCTCTCGCCGGCCCCTTCGTTCCCCGGACGGTGGGTCAGCTTATGCCAGCTGAACCGTCCGGAGAGATCGGACAAATCCAGTAGCGGCAATCCGGCTTCCAACCTCAACTGCACATTTTTGCCGTCGACGTCAGCCGTCACTCCTGTCAGTTGTGAGCGGTCTATCGTCAGCCAGGAGGCTATCGCCCCCTGGCCGCGATTTAACTCGACAGGAAAATCGACGAACTTCTTCCATTCGGCCACATCCGTATCTAAGACGCTCACATAGATTTCTCCCTGCCAGCGCGACACGTCGGCTGTCCTTGCAGCAAAACGAGGATGAAGCAGATCACCCCGAATGTCCACATTTTTCATCAATGCCGGAGACGTTTCGGCCAGTAAACGGAACCGATGTCGGCGTCCCCGATTTTTCATGACCAAATTGACCTGATTGAACTCAAGCCGGGCATTGTCCCGAAGTTCGTCTTTCCAACGCAGTTTCCCGTCATGAACAACAATTTCATGCTGTTTCAAAAGCCAGTCCGCCAAACCGCCTTCGTCCTCTTCTTCCGAATTCACCCGCATACCGGCCACATGAATACGTCCCTGCCGGTCGCGCAGGACTGAAACGTCCGGCTCATCCAGCTGCAACCGTGCCAACCGCACGTCCAGCAAAGGTAACGACCACCACGATACGACAGCCGTTACCTTTTTCAACCTGAGCGCCTCGTGTCCCTCCCGATCGGACAGGACAACATCTTCAAGATCAATTCGGGGTCGCAACCCGTACCAGGAAGCGTCAATGCGGGAAAACCGCACCGGTTGTCCAACTGATTCACTGGCCAGCTTTTCTATTTCACTTTTATAAACATTGACGTGGGGTAGCACGACGTAACGCAGACCGAGAAAAACGATAGCCGACACCAGATAAACGACGAAAAAGGCACCGAAAACGACTTTGAAAACCCGACGATACTGATAAGCCACGTCGGCAAGGGCCGTCCAGAAAGGCGTCCAGAACGCTTTCCTTTCCTTTTTCAATTGCCGATTGTCCTGTCCGTTTGATTGCATTACATGTGAGAAACACCGTTAATACACGTAAAATACCACAGTGTCCTGTCCATTTTTAAACCGTTACGCAGTATAACTGCGGTTAATCCTGCCCAAAACGAAATTTACCTGCTGTTACAACGATGAAACCCTCCCTTATTCCGCCGGAACAGGCTTCCCGTTTTTACTGCCACTGGTTAAATGCCGACCGGGAGAAGCGACTCGCCTCCACCCATGCTCTAGTACGTTCACCTTTGAATCGTTTGGATTTGTCCTCCCTTTTAAAGCACGAACTGGACGCGGGATATTCCCTGCCACGTGCCATGCGGCGCACTAGAAATCTGCTGGTTTCTTCCCTGATCGAACGAGACCTCTCCGGAAAAGCCGATCTCTCAGAAGTGGTCGAAACGATGACACTGTTTGCCGAATTCGCCATCCGCACCCATTTGAAAGCGATTCATGCCGAACTCGTCGAACTGCACGGTGTCCCTACCGGTTCCCTCTCCGGAAAACCCCAGGAAATGATCGTTCTCGGCATGGGTAAACTGGGAGGAAAAGAACTGAACGTTTCCTCAGACGTCGACCTGATTTTCGTTTATCCGGAAAACGGCGATACTCGAGCTGTGCGCTCCGGACAACGTCTCCTGTCCAATCAGGAATTTTTCACCCGGCTCGGCAAACGCCTGATACGAGCCCTCTCGGAAATTACCGAAGACGGATTCACCTTTCGCGTCGACATGGCACTTCGCCCCAACGGAGCTTCCGGTCCGTTGGTTGCCAGTATCGGCATGATCGAACAGTACCTGATCGTACAGGGACGTGAATGGGAACGTTATGCCTGGATCAAGGCCCGTGCCATTACTGGCAAGCCGGAAGCCATCGCCAGTCTCTACCGCATTGTCCACCCCTTCATTTATCGCCGTTATCTCGACTTTAACGTGATCGACTCCATCCGCAATCTTCACCAGCAGATTCGCGCCGATGTCGTCCGGCAGGAAA
>DBGFLV010000157.1:0-4704 GCA_048528425.1 Oxalobacter sp.
TTTTTAAAGCAGTCCGGTTGGCGCGGGCGCGGCCTTTAAGAATGTCCGTTTTGAAAAGACTGGAACAGGAAAAGAAAAGTCATCAGGCCTTGCAGGAAGCCCTGAAAGCGTTGTTTGAAGGGCGATTTGTCGAAGCTGAAAAAGCTTCCCGCCGAGCGATGATCTCTGTCCCTCATAAAGCGTGTGCCCATTTGATTGCAGCACGCGCTTTTCACGCCCTGCAACGTTACGACAGTCGGGACGCCAGTTTGACAACGGCAGAGGCCGATCCGGCGTATCGTATGGCCAGTCGAATTACCCGGATTGAATGCCTGATGGATCAACAGAAGGCGGAAGAAGCACTTGAAATCATCGGTTATCTGAACGCCCGTGGGGCACGTCACGTGCATGTGCTGCGATTGGCGCTCATGGCCCACCGGTTGGCGGGGCATTGGGAAGAAGTGGCCCGGCTGGCCGGAGTGCTGAATCACCATCACGCTATACGGCCCGACGCTTTCGAGGAGATGAAAGAAGAGATTTGCAAAAACAAAATCATCGAGGCGGGATCAGATGCAGAGCGGGTACGAGAAGTCTGGCAAGCCTTGACGCCGGAAGAGCGACAAGTTCCGTCCGTTGCATTTTATGCAGCGTACGCATTCTTTTTTGGCGGTTGGCTGGAGGAAACCCGGAAAGCCCTGACACAGGCGTTAAAGAAAAACTGGGATGACCGCCTGATGCGCGCTTATGCGGAATTTTCTTCGACCACTTCACCGGACGACCTGGCCAAGCGGATACAACACTGCGAAAACTGGAAAGAAAAATATGCGCATCAGCCCCAGTGGACGTTGACCCTGGGCGAGTTGTACTGGCGAAGTGGGCAGTTTGAAAGGGCGCGACACTATCTCGAGAAAACCATCGATCACAAACCAGAGAAGGCACTGGTTTTACGCGCCGGTTATCTGCTGACGTTGCTTGACAACACGAAAGCGGAAGCTGAAGACCGGATAATCTGCCGGTAAGTCAGTTGGTTACTCCGATTGTCGATCGTTGACGGTCAAATTCACCGCATTCGCTGTGCTGTTTTCGGTCAGGCAGAAATCCGGAGTGTCTTTAACCGTTCTTGTGCTTCGACATTGCCCTGCGCAGCCGCTTTCCGATACCACGCTATTGCCTTGTCCTTGTTTGCGGGAACACCTTTGCCGCTTTCGGTCATGACAGCCAGGTTGTACTGCGCTCTGGCATACCCTTTTTCTGCCGAGCGAGTGAACCACTGTACGGCTTTGACGGGGTCTTTGGGTACGCCTTTGCCTTCCGCGTACAGTACCCCCATTTTGTTTTGCGCTTTTAAAAAGCCCTGTTTGGCCGCTTTGCCGAACCAGTAGGCAGACTGTTCGTCGTTTTTGCTGACACCGAGACCCCGTGCGTACATGACACCGAGCCCGTACTGTGCCTCGGGTAGTTGGTGCATCGCCGCTTTCCTGAGCCATTTCAGCGCTTCACCGAAATCCTGCCGGGTTCCTTTCCCCAACGCATACAAAACACCCAGATTGTATTGGGCATCCGGATAATTCTGTACGGCTGCCTTGCCGTACCAGTCAAACGCTTCTTTCAAGTTGGTGTCAACACCGTTTCCTTCATAAAACAGGATACCCAGATAGTTTTGCGCCCGGGCAAATCCCCGATTAGCAGAGCGGGTGATCAGTTTAATGCCCAGTCCGGTATCTTTTTTGACGATAACACCGTTTTGGTAAAGGAGTCCCAGCGCATATTCGGCACGGGGATCTTCCTTTTTGGCTCCCTGTTCAAATAGGGAAAGAGCTTGCTGGTATTGTCGGTTTTTAAACGAACGGACGGCATCGGTAAAATCGTCTGCCAACGTCATGCCTGAAAACAGGGCCATTCCCACAAACAGCATCGTGCGCAAAAACGATGCCGCGTCGGAGTAAACGCCCCAACAGGACGGTCTGTTTGCGGTGAATCGGCTCATTCGACAACCTTTATGGATGAGTGCAAAAGGAAATGGATACTTTAATATAAAAAAGCATGCTTCATTAGCATTTTCCGTTATTTGACCGATACGATAAAGAGAGGAAACAACACACCGGATAAATCAGACCTTTTTGCCGTCGTGAAAGACGGGTTTGAAATGAATGTCGTTTTTTACCCGGTTTTCTTTCAACACGAACGGCCGATCCGGTTTTATCGGACGGTCCGGCAAAAATGATCGGCAAGACAGATCGGTTCCAGCGGAAACACGGAACAGAGCAGAAGAAGTCGTCCGGGTAATCGGTTTTTCACCTGTCCGAGGGTTGAAAAAACGGTGAAATCGGCCAGTCAGTTTTGATAAAAGAACGGTGCTGGCTATCGGAGACAAACAAAAACGACCTGGTGTTTATAAATCATCGGGATTCTTTATTGACGAAGACGGGAGAAAACAGGCACATGCCTTTCACGGGATATCGGCGGTGTTTCCGGGCAATACAGGAAGCGACTTGCCGGGCGCCGAAAGCAGTGGGTCCGGTTTTGCCCTGCCGTACGCCGGCTGGGGTACCCATGCTACCGAGCTGTTGTCAGGATGGCGCAGGACGGAAACGGCCCTGGTGAACCGTTTTTGAGGTCTTCGGATCGGATAAAGCGCTCCGGTACAGCTTGCAACGGGCTATAACACAACGGCCCGTTCAGGAAGTGGTGTGAAGTTGAAAAAAGGCAGTTGAAGCTGCCTTTTTTCAGAGACTGCGCCGATCAGTCGGCCAGCAATTGTCTCAACACAAACGGTAAAATACCCCCGTGACGGTAGTAATCCACCTCGATTGGGGTATCAATCCGAAGAATCAGCGGGACGTTTTGCGAGCGGCCGTCAGCGCGATGAATGACGAGTGTGACTTCCTGCAACGGTTGAATGTCGTCCAGTCCCAGCAGGTCGAACGTTTCGTCTCCCCGCAAACCCAGTGATTCAATGCTGTCGTTACCGGTGAATTGCAGGGGAAGCACTGCCATGCCGACGAGGTTGGAACGGTGAATCCGTTCGAACGAACGAGCGATCACGGCTTTGATCCCGAGCAGTTGCGTTCCTTTGGCTGCCCAGTCACGGGAAGAGCCGGTACCGTATTCTTCTCCACCGATTACGATGGTAGGGACTTTTTCCTGCTGGTAACGCATGGCAGCGTCGAAGATGGCCATTTCTTTACCATCCGGCTGGTGCAGGGTGTAACCACCTTCGCGTCGGCTTCCGTCTTCAAGAGGAGGCAACATCAGGTTCTTGATGCGTACGTTACCGAACGTGCCCCGCATCATGACTTCATGATTGCCGCGACGTGAACCGAAGGAGTTGAAACCGGATTTGGGAATGCCGTGCTCGAGCAGCCATTGTCCGGCAGGACTTTTTTCCTGGATCGAGCCGGCGGGGGAAATGTGATCGGTCGTAATCGAATCTCCGAAAAGTGCCAATGCCCTCGCTCCCCGGACGTGAGCGGAAGCCGGAACCGTTTCCATCGTGAAATCATTAAAATAAGGCGGTTCGGCGATGTAGGTCGATGTCGGCCAGTCGTAAACGTCACCGGTTGCGAAGCCGGAAATATTTTGCCAGAGTTCGCCAGGCGCTGTTTTGATGGCGCTGTAGTTGGCCTGAAAAGAGGGAGCGTCAAGCGCAAGCGGAACGAGCGCGGCGATTTCATGTGACGTGGGCCAAATGTCGGCCAGATAGATTTCCTGGCCGTCTTTCCCCTTGCCGAGCGGTTCTGTCGTCAAGTCACGCATGACGTTACCGGCAATGGCGTAAGCGACGACCAGAGGCGGGGACGCCAGGAAGTTGGCTCGGATATTCGGATGGATGCGAGCTTCGAAATTGCGGTTGCCCGACAGGACGGCAGCAACTACCACGTCGTTTTGCACGATAGCTTCGTTCAGGGCGGCCGTCAGGTCGCCTGCATTACCGATACACGTGGTACAACCATACGCGGCAACAGAGAAACCGAGTTTTTCCAGGTAGGGTAACAGCCCTGCCTTTTCAAGGTATTCCGTGACGATTCTCGAACCGGGCGCCAAAGACGTCTTGATCCGGGGAGACACTTCAAGACCCGCTTCAACCGCTTTTTTCGCCAGTAATCCGGCAGCCAGAAGAACCGCCGGATTACTGGTGTTGGTACACGACGTAATGGCAGCAATAACGATGTCCCCGTTGTGCAATCCGGTCCCGTCAGACACTGGATAGACCGCCTCGAGATCGGTTGCTTTTTTATTGAATCCGCCTTCTTTGACCGGCAGACTGAACAATTCGGTGAACCGTTTTTTGAGATTGCCGAGCTCGATCCGGTCTTGTGGCCGTCTGGGGCCTGCAACCGAAGCGGTGACACGGCCTAAGTCGAGATGAACGACCCGTGTGTAACGGATTTGGCCTTCTTCCGGAATGCCAAACAGGCCCTGGGCCTTAAAATAGGATTCCAGCGCAGCGACCTGTTCCTCGGTACGACCTGTATTGCGGAAATAGGTGACAGTGGCTTCGTCGACCGGGAAAAAACCGATCGTGGCCCCGTATTCGGGAGCCATGTTGGCGATCGTCGCCCGATCGGTGGCGGATAGCGAGGCTGCCCCTTCCCCAAAGAACTCGACGAATTTGCCGACGACTTTTTCGCGGCGCAATATTTCTGTAATCGTTAGCACCAGATCGGTGGCGGTACACCCTTCTCGCAGTTTGCCGGTCAGGTGCATGCCGACCACATCCGGGGT
>DBGFLV010000158.1:0-10135 GCA_048528425.1 Oxalobacter sp.
CCCAATCATGCCTTCGACCGGATGAACCCACCTGACCAGACCTTCCGCTCCCACAATCCGGGAAGTCGCCATGGCGACTTTCGGCTGAAAATAAAGTACGAATTCCTCATTGGCCAGCGCCGCGCCCATTTCGTTTTCGATTTTCTTTTCCGACAGAATCTGTTCCCTTAAAGTCCCGTCGTAAAAAGCATATAACGGATAGAAACTGCCCTTGACCGTCTTGAGCGCCAAATTGGCCCAGTCACACAATACATTGATCGGTGTCTTGACGTTATCGACCTGGCACAGGCCAAAAGAAGGCACAACCTTGCTGGCCAACGGATATTCGGCGAGCCAATCGGCAAATTCCCGAACGAATTCGACGACTTTTTCCCGGGTGTAATCGACACAGGCACAAAATATGTCCCCGCTGATTCTGCCGTATACCGCGTTTCCCGACATTTTCCGGGCCAGCCTGTCTGCAATCGCCTTCAATAGCCGATCCCCCTCTTCCAGGCCGTACAGATCATTGATGACTTTGAAACGGTCAATGTCCAGACGGATAATGGTGTAGTGTTCGTGCGGTCTGGCCTGCATCAGGCGGGAAGCCCGGTCATAAAACGTCTGCATGTTGTAAATACCGGTCAACACGTCGTATTCGGCCCTGTATTTCAGATCTTTCACTGAACGGGTCGCCTTGTCCACATCATTGATCGTACCGATATAGCGTTTCGGCTTGCCGTCTCCGTCATCCAGACAGGACAGGGTAATTCGGTTCCAGGCGTATTGACCGTCCCGTTTCTTAAAGCGGACCACGACTTCAACGTGACGCACTTGTCCGATGTCGTCCGTCAGACGGCCCAGCAACGGCCGGTCTTCCTCGTGAACAACCTCGTCTTCCAGCCAGACACGAAACAGCTCACGGCCATCGTAACGCCCGTCGAAACGGACGGAAATTTCGGGAGAAACATAGTGCGAATCGGATGCGCCTCCCCATTCAAAAACCAGGGTATCAGTTTGCTCGATGATGGTTTTGTAGCGTTCATCAGCCATTCGCTGTTTTTCGAGCAAGACATTTTGCAGTGCGATTTCCTCTGCCTGTTTTTTGCTGTCGATATCCATGATAAAGACAAGATAGCGTTCATCGCCTTTTTCATCCACGGTAACGGGAAAAACCGTCAGGGAAGCCCAGTGGTATTGCTCGTCCTGCCACAGTTTCCTGAATTCGGCGATTCGGTAGTCCTTTCCCTGCCGGAAACTTTGTCGCATCGTCTCAAGATCGAAAAACGCCAGAAACCGTTGTGCGTCATCCGGATGGATCATGTTCCCGGCAATTTCGGGGAGAGTGGCAGTCAGAGTGCCTGTCGCTGCAGGCGTTTTGTATTTACCGTCCACATGATAAACAATACGGTAACAGTCCCGGGTAACGTTGATTTCGTACAGTTCGTCATAAATTTGCCTCAGGGCACGGTCGTACTGTTCGGCCATTTTCTGTTGCTGCTCCTGTTTCTTGCTGTCCGTAATGTCGCGGACAAAACAGAGCCCCTTACGCGCAAGATGGTCGTAACTGCCGTACAGGGGAACGACGATGGCTGAAACCCAGTACCACTGTCCGTCACGGCCCAACCGTCGGTATTCTCCTTGTATCTGTTCTTCCCCTGCGGCAAAACGTTTGGAGAGGTCTTCGGAAGCAATCCCGTTTCTGAAATAAAGTCGGTCGTCGGGATGAATGCACCGTTCGGAAAACGCCGCCAGATTTTCTTCTTCCTCCGTCGGCACCAGCATCTTGCTGTTACTGTAAATCAATCTGGTCGTGTGACGTTTCAGATCGGTTTCATATATTTCGCTATAGGTGTTACGGATGGCCAAGTTGAAACGCTGCGTTTCCAAGTTGCGCTCTTCTTCAACCTGTTTTTGGGCAGTGATGTCGCGAGCCAGAATGAATGCGGTGACCCCGTTATCTTCATGCAGGAAAAACACCCGGCTAAACACCCAGACGTACTCCTCACCCGACCAGATCCGGTACTGGCAGAAACCGGCTTTACGGTCGCACGCGTATAACTGTCGCAAGGCATGAATGCTGCGGTATTGGTCGACTGTTTGCCTGTCGTCAGGATGAACCCGTTCCAGAAATCGGGGAAAGTCCCGGGAATAAATCCCTTTTGTAAACGCATCAGTCTTCTCGGGATCGAAAAATGTTCTCAAATAGCTTTCCGTTTCCAGATCAATTTCCGTAGCGACGTCGATTGTTTGGCGAAAAACGGCGTTGTATCGCATTTCAAGACTACGCACTGTCTTTTCCATTTTCTTCAACCGGGTGACATCCCGCAAAAACAGCAAAGCCTTTCCGGTGTCGCCCTGCACGAGACGTACCGTCGCGACCACCCACTCATAGTCTCCCTCGAACGTCTGGCGCTTGCGATATTCCAGTTCCGACACTCCGGCGCACGCAAGAAGTGCTCGAACGTTGTCGATGTCGTAAAAGCTGAGAACAGCATGCAAGTCGTTGGGATGCACCCGATCGTTAGCGCGTTTGCCGACGAATTCGGTGTAATTCATGGATCCTGCGGTAATGGGAATCTGATCCTGATTGTAATAAAGGGGAGAAATCAGGTTTGTTTCGAGATCGATCCGGTAAATCTCAGCATAATTGCTTTGAAGCGCCGTAATGAAATTGTCGGTATCTTGCTTGCGCTGTAACTCGTCCTGTTTCCGTTTCGTCACATCACGGACATAAAACAAAATGTGCAACGCCCCGTCGTCCAGTGTGTAAGGAAAGGCCGCCCGCTCCTTCCAAACCGTCAGTCCACTCCCTTCGTCGTGAAGCTCATACTCCATCTCAACACGGGAAACCCCGCTTGAAAAAGTTTTTCGCATAGCGTCCAAACTGAATTTTTCCAGTAACGCAAGCCGATAAGGTTCCTTGACGTAGGTGTGGGCAACAAAAGCCAGAAAAGAGGGGTAGTCCGCACTGTCAGGCAGGAAATAACTGTTGTGTTGCTCGGCACGGGCCAGCATTTCGCACCGGCCCGTCTGAGCATCGACGTCGACAAGGTGATCGCAGGTATTGCACAGCGCAGTGACGTAGGCGGCTCTTTTTTTCTGTTGTTCCTGTTCTTCTTCTGTCGGCAACCGTTCCGAAAACAGGGCGATGTAAGCCCATTCGCGGTTTTCCCACAAGGCTTTAGACACGGACACGTTCATCGAATGACCGAAAGGGGTATCGTGTACGACTTTGTTAAGATGCCCTTTTTCTCTGACAATGTTTTCCGGACAGGCAGAACAAGGCGTGTCCCGGTTTCTCAGCACCCGGTAACATTTCATTCCCCTGTGCAGCTTGGGGTACCATTTAAAGGCATTGTCGTTGAAATAAAGAATGTTCTTGTTTTCATCAATGACGTAAATGTAAACACCACTCAAGCCGTTCAAAATGGCACGCATGGTGTGGTAGCTGTGACTCAAAAGCTGAACGGAATGCTGTTGCCGGATGCGTTCGCCAATCATCTTGGCCATCAGAACCAACGCGTCAATTTCCTGTTGTGTCCATATTCTCTGCCGAGTGTATTCCTCAAAACTGATGTAACCGACAATCCTATCGTCCTGGACGATGTCGCATTGCAGATAGGCAACCGGAGCAGACCCTTTCAGAAAGGTTTTTTCTGTGTCGGTAAGCCGGCTCAGGTCACTACAGTAATAAATACCGTTGGCTTCCCTTGACGAAGGCATGTTGAGTTCGCCAACGGCGCAGTCCTGATACTGTGAACGATTCTGCCACTTGGGGGAAACAGCCCATTCGTAAGTTGCGCTGACCCTTTTCATATCCAGCGACTTTTCAAAAACAAGAATCCGGTCGATCTGTAGAGCATGGCCGACAAATTCCAGCCCTTTCCAGATACCTTCAGAAACGTCGGCGGTACTGAATAGAACGTCGAGAATATCGACGAGAATGCCGTCCCGCACGGAACCGACCGTCAAAGCGGACACCTCACTAAACGGCTTGGGTGACCGGTTCAAATCCTGTCCGTAAAATACAAAGCGGTTTTTGCCGTTGGCCTTGGCATGGTAAAGAGCGATGTCAGCTTGCCTGAAGAGTTCATGGTAGGTTTTATCCTTGCCAGTAACCGCAATACCAATGCTAATCGTTACGATCGGCTCGTTTTTTTCCTGCTCAAAAAGGTGTTGAATCGCCTGGCAGAGTCTGTTCGCCTTTTCACTAACAAAAGCGGTATCCTTGACATCCTGCATGAAAATGTGAAACTCGTCACCGCCCACTCTTCCGATAATGTCATCTTCACGGAAAGTTTTCCGCAATTGCCTAACGATCTGGAGAAGGACTTCATCGCCGGCCAGATGCCCCAGGGTGTCGTTGACACGCTTGAAAAAATCCACGTCAATCATCAGCAAAACGCCGACGTTGTTCGGGCCGACTGTTTCAAGCGCAGCGCGAATCCTTTCTTCTGTCGTCGATTTGTTCAAGAGTCCTGTCATGGCGTCCAGACGTGATTTGTCCAAAAGACTGAGCTGTTCTTTTTTCTGGCGGTCGATATCCCGCAAAATGCCGATCGTTCGGACCGGCCGTCCCTGTTCATCTCTTAACAAGGTGCAGAACAAGGCGAACCACCGGTGTTCTCCCCGGCAAGTGCTGACGATCGCTTCATGAACCGTACCCGAGGCGGCTTTCATTTCCCGAAATTGTTCACGAAACACTTCTGTTACCGGGTCAACCGCTTCAGGGTCGTTCAGACGCTTCCGGAGATCGTGTATGACCGGATCGCAACCAAAAACAGAACGGTATTTGTCGGCAAAAATCAGCGTGTCCGAAAGAAAATCGTATTCGAAAGTGATGTCTTCAGCGAGACTGGAAATCACGTCCTGCTTCTTTTTCTCGAAAGCCAGGATGCGTTTCAACTCGTTGACTTCCGAGCGATCTGTAAAAACGAGGTGATAAACCGGGCAAGTCCATCTGCTGTCTTTTTCGTCCAAACGAACGGCCGTAACCCGCCACAAACGTTGGCTTTCTTCTGCGCTTTCAAACCGGACGTCGTCACAGGAAAAGTGAAAAGCCCCCGAAGAAAAACCCTGCGCAAGTCGCTTCCCGGCTTCTTCCGGAAGCAAATTCACCAGACTGACGTTTTCCTGGGCAAGGTCTTGAAACGGCAATCCGGTCAGGGCACAGAAAGCGTCATTGGCGCCCAGCAGGGTCATCGACGAATCGGCAACCACGGTTGCAACGATTTCAAGCTCCGGTAATGCTGTGTCTTCAGATACCCGATTCATGGGAGCGCCTTGTACAAAAACAACATCATTCGGTTTGAACGTTGGAAATGAAGAAAGTGAAAAACGTTCAGGTCTATCCAGTATATTTATGCCAGATGTTTCCGTAAGTCAAATTTTTCCATGAAACCGATTCCACCGGATCTGTCCTGTCCGTTATGTTCTCCAAAGACCGGCGTTTTTTCAGGCACAACGAATGGTAAGGCCACCCTTTCTTTTTTGGATAAGCCGCCCCGCTTTGACGCCGTACGTTTCTTTAAGGTAAAAATAGGGAGACACCAAGTCGTTCATTTTCCCGATTCAAGGTATAGTCGGGATACACGCTCCATATTCATCGAATTCAACAGTTATATCGGAATGAAAATCATGAAAATTCTCGTTACTGGCGGTTGCGGCAATATGGGCCCGCACATCATTCACAAACTAGCTTCACTGGGCCACGATGTCCGCGTACTCGACCGTGACCAACAAGGGCTCAAACCGTTTTCGGCAAGCGGATTCGAAACCTGTTGCGGCGACCTGGCTGATCGGGAATGGGTGAGATCGGCTGTCAACGGTACCGATGCCGTCATTCATCTGGCCTGGAGTTTTTCGGACAACCTTCCCGATCTGCTCGACACCGACGTCAAAGGTTACCAACACCTGCTGGACGCCGCTGTCGAATACGGAGTCAGCCACGTCGTCAACACGACAACTGCCGTTTCCTACGGCAAACCGTTGTCCCTGCCAGTCGTTGAAAGCCAGGCCCATCAGGTTGAACTGTCACGCAGTCCCGTCTATGCGCTCGCGAAATACATGACGGAAGAACTCGGCAAAATCTATGCTGTCCAACATGGCATTTGCGTCAACAATTTCATGGTGTGGTATGCCTATGGCGACGTGATCGGCGGCAGAAACATTCGGGCCATGATCCGGGACGCTATTGAAAAAGGCCGGATTGAAGTTCCGGCCCGAAGCGGTGGCAGCTTTTTGCAACTGGACGATTTCGTTACTTGTGCCCTGGCCGCTTTTTCCAGCGACATCAAAGGAGAACTGTTCAACGTGGCGAGCCTTTATCTCACCTGGGAAGAAGTGGCGAAACTGATTACCAGTCTGGTCAATCCTGACGCCAGAGTCATTGCCGTCGAACCGGCGGAATGGAAAGGCAGCGCTTTTTTGACCGACGACTGGCCACTCTCTACCCGCAAAGCCGAAGAACAGTTGCACTTTACGACCGGGTTGTCCCGACAAGAAGCGATAAACCAGCTTCTGGCCGCTCTGAAAAAATCGGCCGACAAAGTCCGCGCTTCCCTTTGACGCTTCAGCCCCCTTCCGGAATGATCGGAGACAGATCATTCCGGAACAAGGCGTGTTAATATTGAAGCTTTAACTTGTGCGGTATGCCAGTTTTTTTCTCACCTGCCACATCTGCACACCTTACACGTCAATCATTGTTCAAGGAGCGGCAATGGAATTCGAGCTTTCCGTGACCCAGGTAAATGATCTGCTGGCCCGCGTGAGCCGGGAAACGCCTCTGTCAAAACGTCTTTCGGCGCATGGTCTGACCAATGGCAGAATCCTGATTCCGGATCACGTTTTCGACGAGGAGTCGCTTGAACAACTGTGGCATCTGGCCGAACAAGACCAGGACAAAGCGTTGATGTTCCAGCTGATTGCCCTGCGGAACATTCGAACCGGAACCGGTCACTCCCTGGTTGTACCCAAACTGGACATGCTGGTACCTGCGCTGGTTGACTACTTTGCAACAGACGCCATTGACGGATGGCTGTACCGGCGCAACAAGGATGGCGTTTTGCTGCCCTGGCTGATCGACAGTGTCGAGTACGTTCAGAGACAACAGGGCTTGATACCGGGTCTGCCTTTCGTGAGCATCCAGTTGCTGGCCAATACGATTGCCGCGACCAATCCGGTCGACGATAACAGTCCCGACCAGTGGCGCAGCGGCATGACGAATTCCATACTCTTTTATCAGCGGGAAATGGGCGGCCTGACCATTCCGGAACTGTTGGCCAGAAAGGGTTTTTACAAGGAATGTCCGGAATTTAAGGAAGAGTACGAGAAACAGGCCAAACGTTTCCAGAACTTCCAGCCGTTTTACGGTAAACAGTTTTTAGCGCGAAATTCAGGCTTTCTTATTAAGGAAGGCGACAGCACTCTTTTCAAAAATCTCGAGTTTTTCCGCATCACACCCGGCACAGCGGTCAAGTGTGTCAACGACGAGGAAATACTGGAGCGCCGGATTGAAACGCATTCCGACCGCAAAACCCTTTTCGACAATACCTTCAGTGAAATCCCGCTCCACTGCTATCTTTACATGTTCCATCTGGAATTGCATCAGAACTGCTGGATTCACGTTCAGAATCTGGAAGAATACCAGTACAAACCGGAACTTAAAACCAAACTGATTTTGCCGCCCGAACACCGCAAATTGATTGACATCCTGACGACCCACACGGACGTACTGATGGACGACATCATCGAAGGCAAATCCGGTGGGACAACCATTCTTTGCATGGGCGCCGCCGGTCTCGGCAAAACACTGACGGCAGAAGTCTATTCCGAAGTCGTCGGCAAGCCGCTGTATCGCGTTCATTCAGGACAACTGGGAACTTCGGCGGAAAGCGTGGAAGCGGCGCTTTCCGACATTTTACGGCGTGCCGCACGCTGGGATTCCATCTTGCTGCTGGACGAAGCCGACGTTTACATCCGGCGGCGTGACAACGACCTCCAGCACAACGCCATCGTCGCCGAATTTCTGAGAACACTGGAATACTTTGATGGATTGCTGTTCATGACGACCAACCGCGTGGACGATGTCGACGACGCCATTCTGTCCCGGTGCATCGCCGTCATCCGTTACGAAACACCTTCCCGTGAAGACGCGGTCAAACTCTGGAAATCCCTCTCAAGCCAGTTTGAAGTTCATCTGTCCGATGAATTGATCGACAAACTGGTCCGCGATTTTCCCAACTCCAGTGGCCGCGACATCAAAGAACTGCTCAAGTTGACCAGTCGACTCTGTTCCAGCTGCAATTCACCTGTCACGATCGAAGCCTTCCATCAGTGCGCCGTCTTTAGAGGTCGCAAATAAACCGGATTTCAACCCTGCCGTTTATCGGATAAAAAGACAGAGCGACAGGCCTATTCACTCCTTATCGCCTTCCTGGCCCGAGAGGAAAAGGCGATAAGCGAAAACGACGAAAATGTGGAACCCGGCTGTTATTTTGACACCTTCTATTCGGCGGCTTCCGGATCGTGACCACATCGGATGGCTTAATCGTGACGGCGTCGAATAGCGTCATTTTAAACAGGCCCGTAAAGTACCCGACTGGAGCAAGGCCGTCCGACACACCGGGAAAACATGGACAGTGAATTCCAAACCCAATAAAATGCGGGTCTGTCTCGTCCGAAGCCGGCGATCCGAGCCGATCGGGTCATGGACCCTGGGCCGATTCGGTAACTCAACAGTTTATCTCATTTGACCTCATGCAATACGCCCCCGTCAATTACATTGATCCTGTATTCCGTCCTCCTAGTGAAGCCCGTTCACTGATTTTGCAAATCACCAACGGATGCAGCTGGAACAAATGCACGTATTGCGACATGTACACCCAACCCCAGAAACGTTTTTCGGTCAAACCGGAAGAAGACGTGAGAAGGGAAATCGACTGGTTTAGCCGGCATGTCATCGGAGTCCGGCGCGTGTTTTTAGCTGACGGCGACGTCATGGCACTTTCGACACGCAGACTGCTCAACATACTGCATGCCATCCGGGACTTTTTGCCGGAAGTCGACCGGGTGGCTTCCTATTGTTCCCCCCGTAACGTCGCGAACAAATCCGGTGAAGAGTTGAAAGCGTTGTACGAAGCCGGTTTGAAGCTGGTTTATGTCGGCGCCGAATCCGGAGACGATTTCATTCTGAAGAGCATTAATAAGGGAGAGACGCACCAGTCCACCGTTGACGCGCTGAACCGTTTAGCCGACGCTTACATCAAACGTTCCGTCATGATTATCAACGGCGTGGGTGGAAAACGCTTTACCGAACAGCATGCCCTTCATTCAGCGCTGTTGGCCAACAAGACGCAGCCCGAATATCTGGCGACACTGGTTTTGAACCTGCCCCATGGAGAAGAACGTTTCCAGCAAGGTTATCAGGGACAGTTCGTCAAACTGTCCCGGCATGAACGATTCCTGGAAATTCGCCGGTTCATGGATGCGCTCGAACTAAAGTCGACGATTTTCCGGAGCGACCACGCTTCCAACCAGCTGGTACTGAAAGGCACGCTCGGGAAAGATAAGGAACGCCTTTTGCAAGAAGTCGATCTCGCTATCGCCCATCCGGAGAAAGCCCCTCTTCGGGCCGAATGGATCAGGCCCTTTTGAGCGGTTACAGGCGTTAAACAATTCAGCTTGTTTGCACTTGAAAAACGGATTCACCGGAAAAACAGCTGTGTTTACAGCGGAAAAGCTTCATCAGGCCGAAGAAAAAGAACGTCCACGACCAATTCGAAAAGGCCAATCCCTTACCCTTTTGTTACCGTCTTTTGCTGTGGGTTCCAACGGCTGTTTTCCCGAAAGCGGTAACGAAAGTCAGTCGCAACCGACCGGGCCTTTCGGTAAAAAGGCTGACAAATACGGTTTTGTTCCGGACCCAGCCTCTTTCTTGCCGGCCGAAGAAAAATCTTCAGCCCGGTTTCGTTATCACCTCTACACCGCCCGCCAGGGAGCGACTTCTGTATTCGGCAAACACTGCTTTCTTCGTGACGTCAGCCTGACTTTTCAAATCTGCCAGGCTGTTTTCGACCGTTTTCTCTGAAAAATCAACCCCTCTCTTACCGGGCGTTGTCAAGGCTACCCGCTCCGGGTACACGTTTTCTGGATG
>DBGFLV010000159.1:0-2365 GCA_048528425.1 Oxalobacter sp.
TGATATTCCAGTGTTTCCTGGGAAATGTAGGGTTCCAGGGCATCCAGCGGATAAGGCAGCGGGGGCAATTGGTGTTCCATGAATTTTCCTTTCAAAGGGACAGTTTGCGAACAGGAGAATGAATTATAAGATGAACTGTGAATTACTGCTGGGCACGTCAATCTCCGGCGTTCCTGTCGGATCACCGGCCCGGCATGCTCGTCATCCGGCTTACAGCATAGCGTTGCGACAGACCAGTAAAATGAGTTTCGTCAACACCCTTTTTCCGATCCCGGCCATACGTCCGTGTTTTTACGGCACTCGTCTGCCGGAACAAACGAAAAAATTTCCGGCCAAGGTACTCCTTTCCACTGCCAAAAAACCATCTCATTTCCGGTTAAAAACAGGTTTGGTACAAAAGCGGTCTCCACGAAACGTTTTTTCGTCTTTCACCTTTCAGGTCGATTTCACGGGACGCAAAATGAGACAGGGCCACATCGAATCTGTTAAAATAGTTGTTTTTCCAGACTACGCTTGGGTACGATCTTAAAGCAGCGTACAAAAAACGGATTGCTTCGACCCGCCGAATTGCGATTGACTATCCGTTGAAAAAGCGCAAAAACCTGATTCTGGCAGGCAAGGACAATACTGCTTTAACGAGGAGTGAATATGGATATAGGCAACGCCATCAAAACGTGCCGTATACGACGAGGTTTGTCGCAAACCAAACTAGCCGAACTTTCGGAATGTTCGGTCTCCTATTTGTCCCTGATTGAACACAACCAGCGGGATATCACGCTTTCGACGTTGCAACGCATCTGCCACGCCTTGCACGTTCCGGTAGGCATTCTGCTCTTTCTGGGCTCGTCCCATGACGAATTCGGTGAAATGAGCAAGGAACTGGAAGCGGAACTGGCTAAAAACACGCTGGTTCTTCTTAGCGAACCGTTCAGTGACAAAAAGGAATAAACTTTCTCCGGTAAAAGCTTCCTCTTCTCCGTTGCCCGCTATCTGTCCATCCCGTATTCACCGCTTTTTTCCGAAACGAATCGTTGCCTCTGGCGAGAAATGTCGGCCTGTTTCCTCCCACTAGAAAACGTAAAAAATGCCGGATCGGCATGATCCGGCATTGATGTGTTCAGTATGAATCGGCAATGTCAGGCTTACCAGTTGCCACGTGCTTTCTGCATGAACGCACCGATGACACCAAAAACCATCAGCGCTGCACAGAACAAGACTCCACCCATTTCCATGATTCTCTCCTTGCAAAGTTGGTAAAGTTGGTACAACAAAGTATCAGCTTCATCAGCTCGGGTAAGACATGTGCTTTCAACCGGTTCCAGCAACATCTATCCTTGAGTTCAATTAAATCAGAAATTGTTACAGCAGTCAACTATTTTTTGACTCAAAGTGTAAAAATAACTTCACTTATAGATTAAATTTATCTTTTCGCAAATTCGATTTCTTCAATAATTCCGTTCGTAAGTGAACGTTTGCTCTTTCGCGGCCGCCATAAAATCCACTTTCGGGGCGAGGAAAGAATACAGTCTGAAAGGCATCGTCACGTACTCGCTTCCTCCCCGTGATTGCGTTGTCGGCCGTTATCACTGCGGTTTGACGATAAAAACAAACCACAAAAACAGCTTCACCCCATACACAGACCGGCGACCCTTTGCAAACGTCACAAATTTTCCTGCCAATGCCTTTCCGACTGCACCTTACATGCGTTTGCCAGATCACTGTCGACAGCGGTCCTTCGACTTTTGACCATCTTTCCTGACACCGACAACAAAACTAAAGTCTGACTAAAAAGAGAAGACAGGAGAAAATCCATAAGCCGTCAACTACCCCAGTGATCCTTTTGTTTTGAAAACGAACTAACGACTGTAAACGGTGTGGCCCGTCCTTTAACTTTCTGCTTCGGTATATCCTCTTACCGCCATCGTATCCATCCGTTTTATCGTCCGGAATGTTGTTTTATTGTCAATCATGTGCCTTCCCGGCTGACCGATCAAAAAACATCCCTTACCATTCGTTCCGCGCCGAAGTTGCGCCCAAAACTTGAACGAACCCGACCTCCTTCATCGAAGCGAGGTCTTTTTTTATGGAGAAACACCATGCAAACACCGGAAAAACAAAACACGCCCTCCCTTTACAACGACTTCAAGCCTTTCGCTGTCGCCGACGACGCCAACGTCATCGGCCAGGCTGAGTACGAACGCTCGGATTTTCTGAAAGGCGGCTTTCGCAAGGGCCTGGCCCGTTCCGCTGAAATTAACAAGGCCATCCGGCAAGGCTCGTCCGTGGCCGCCGCCGTCGCCCGCTTCACTGCTGACAAAACCGGCGAAGCGGTGCGGGATAACGGCGACATTGACGCTCTCTGCGG
>DBGFLV010000160.1:0-9957 GCA_048528425.1 Oxalobacter sp.
TCAGTATGTTATTCACAGAAAACACATCGGTCAGCCTGGTCCTCTTTGCCTGTAGACCCAAAACAACAAGGGGTGAGAACGGGGTGCTTGTGGATGCGTGGCTAACCTGACCCGCTGGACTGCACGGATTTCATCAGAAGGAAAACAAGACGAATCGCTTTGCCTTGTCTGAACGTATGCTTAAAGGGAAACAGTTTGTTCAGTAGGCCTGGGCAGACAGCGGCTTCCATGGCTTTGCTGCCCGTGGTGTTTGCCGCACGTCGGGAGCTTTCCTTAACAGCTTGACGAAGACAAAAAACGGTCTTCCTGTTCAAAACGTTCCGACGGCCTCACTCCCCTCTCCGCTCGGTCTTTATCGAAACAGCCGGATGGGACAAGGCTATGGCGAAACAGTGTCGTCCTCCAACACCTGGCAGGAATGAACACGGTCAGAAAGTTTAGCACGTGGCCGCCACCGGACACGGGGGTATTTCTTGATGGATGTCGTATCAGACCAACCTTGACAATGTTGTCAAGGTCGAGCAGGAGCTCTCAACCGTCGAAACCAACCGGCGGGCATATTTCCCGAAGGTATTGTATTAGCCTCACCCCCGCTCGTCAGGGAACGAACGACAGAGTAATTGCCAAATCATAGCGGGCTACTCCGGCCCGGTTTCGATGGTTGGAAAGGTGTTGAGATCACCTCAAGTACGTAATTTACAATTCTTGAGGAAGTTTGGCAATGAGGTGTTGTGATTGAACGCGGAAAGACGTCGGTTTTTCACAATAAATGTAGCGTTAATGCGTCTTATTCTTTGAAGAGTAACTCCGTGTCCGGGTACGGGGACATCGTTTTGTCGGTTGACAAGACGGCTTTTTGTCTATTGTTCCATCTTTTATAAGGTGGCAAACCGGACGAGAGTGTGAGATCGCTTTCAGCAATCGTCACGTGCCGGGTCAGACGTGACGTCGCGACCAATACGCGCCGCCTTCGGCGGAGTATTCCGGCAAGACAGAAACGCCGTTTTTACTGTTGATGCTTTTAACCGGTTGAAAAGCATCGACAGTGAACCCGAGGAAAAACAAGGTTTTTCGCTTAAGCGAGATACTGGTTGAGTTCCTGTCGAGGTACCTTGATTACTGTTTCGACCGTTTCGATTTCCTCAATACTCGAACAGGCTTTTCTCCGGTTTTGAAGCGTTTTTTTCTGGCCCAGGATTTTACCGCCTAATGCAGAATAAATCATAGGCTTGTTCAGGACGCGTTGGACTAATTCATCCAGCGCCACGCCATGTGACACGGCCAGTGAGGACAACAATGGTACGCTGGCGGTTGAACCGGCCAGATACGCTTGCGCTTCGGCCGACTGGTGCAGGAAAGTCTGTTGTTCACTGTCGTTGCGCCAAGTCCTTGGAATTTGAAGTTCCCAGACCGTATGCAATTCATCCCACTGCAGTTCCTGTATGTGGCCCGCTCCGGCGATGTCGTTCGTGGCGAGCGTCTGGTTGGCGCCCTTGCCGATAATGGCGTCCGGTAAATCGTCGATTTTGATGGATAGGGTGAGGCTGCCGTTGGGGGCAGTGGCTCTGACGTAAATACGCATACCGTCGGCCAGATCGGTGATCGGTGGAACGAAAGGCATGACAAGGACGTCACTGGTGCCTTCCGCGGTGGCGATACGGTCGACCTGGCCGGCGATGCCTTTGGCGGGATTTCGTAATGTCCATTGGTTGGCCGGTTCGTCATAGTTCAGTTCCAGCCAGTGCCCTTCCCCGGCGATGTCGCCCGGCATCAGCCATTGAAGGTTGCCTTTGACGATCGGTCAACTCGCGGTTTCATTGGCGGCAAAGGTCGGTGCCGTGGTGGTGTTGGCGGCAGTTGCCCTCACCTGCACGGTCAACCCGTGCTAGTTGCAAAATGGGGGGATCGAATTCGGCACGCAATACGTCGGCGGTGCCTTCCGCGTCAGCACGGTATTTTTCCTGTACTCCGAGTGCGTCGCGCGCACCCTGTCGGTCGCCACTGTCGTTTCCCAGCAGTTCGGAAAGGAATTACCGCAGGTTTCCCATTGCGAGGCGGAATTCGTCGGTGGCGGTTTCGGGTTGCTGGGTACCGTCAAGCGGATTTTTGTCGGGTAGTTTGGTCATTGTGTTTCTCCATAAAAAAGACCTCGATTTGAGAAAGAGATCGGTTGTTTCATTCCGGACGCAACTGAAGCGTCCCGAAAATGGGATGGCGAAACGGACTTCGGTCAGCTGTGACACGCTTGCTGTGAAAAAAAAAGCTGATGGAGGAGAACGAGGAACGTGACGACACTGGGCGACAAGCGTTATCTGGGGAGAAAGTCGAGATGGCAGGTTCAGGGACACCGTGTTAGATGGCGTGCACGGTTGACCGATCTTGAAAGGATTTCATAATGGAGATTTTTCCGACTTTTGATGAACGACATGATCGACGAACAATACATTGCCAAAACCATTGGTCTGCTTTACCTGTGCAGGATGACGCTTCCGTTGAAACCGGGTCTGGATGAGGTGGCCTTCAACCGGTTTGCACTGGATTTGAAGGAATCCGTGGAGTTTCTCATCTGGGTCAGCCAGGTGTTGCCGGTTTATCACGAGTTGAACGAGCTGGGCGAACTTTACGCGCGTCTTGGAAAAACGGATTCTTCCGGAGAAGAAAACAAGGTAAGCGCTCTGCTGCGCTGGCTGCGGGAGGACGCTACTGCCGACGATGAAGAAAAAACGTATCATTGACCTGTCGAGTCGCTCTGGAACGTCCGTTGCTTCCGGGTGGAACCGTTTAAAGAGAGGCACGTCTGCGTCCGGCGGGCCGTTCAGGCTGGAGAACGGCGACGGGAAGAAAGCGGCTGCGGCGGGAATTTCAGCTGGCACTCCTGTTTTTCCGCGACAGGAGAAAACCCTGGAACAAACTTTCTTCCCGGAAGACAATCCAATATTCGTTATCAGTTCAGGGAGAACGACATGTGTGGCCGTTTTGAAGTGGATCCCTCCGTGCCGGAGATACAGAAAATAATGCAGCTGGCCGGATCACCGTTGCCTTACAAGACGGGGGAAATTTTTCCGGGCGACACGACGCTGGTCGTGAAAAAGGAAAAGGAAGTTCTCCCGATGACGTGGGGGTTTCCACAACGTGAAAGGAAAGGCGTCATTTTCAACGCCCGTTCGGAAAGCGCTCTGCAAAAACCCCTGTTTAGAAAAGCCTTGTCGAGCCATCCTGTCGTGGTGCCGACAACCGGTTTCTACGAATGGACACCGACGCCGGGGGAGCGGAGAAAGACCCGTTATCTTTTTCGGGAGCCGGGGCAGGAAGTGACCTGGCTGGCCGGATTCAGCAATCGCTTCAGGACGGAAGCAGGAAGCGAGGACTATTTCACGATTTTAACCACCGAAGCCAACGGCAGTGTTGTCCCGTACCACCACCGGATGCCTCTGGTGCTTTCCGAAACAGAAATAGCGGACTGGCTGGAGGGAAGCCATCTGCCGGAGATGCTGAAAAACGTTCCGCCTTCACTGGAAGCGGACAGGAGAAGCTAGGGCAAAAAGTCGCCGGACGTGCCGGAGCGGTTCTGGCGAGAGATTGTCGGCCGACCGGATGACCGTGAAAACCGGCAAAACGGTAACGACTTGAGTTTTGAAAGTCAACCCGGCATTTACGTTCCAGAGACGCCGCAAGGTAAATGAAGCCACGAAACGGCTTTCATGGGTACCGTATCAGATGGCTCCAGACGTGTCTCGCTTTTCAGTTCGCCGGTACGGCATGCCCGGATGGTGGGACAATGCCTGGCGGGGAGTCTGTTTCAGGGGGACAGAAACCCGTCGTGTCTGTGGCATCATGAAGAATTGTTTCCCAAGGCCGCGGATAAACCGCGCTAGTGACGCATCGTATCGTCGTCAAAGGGGGAACGGTAGTTCCGGCTTTTGTTTCCCGCGCCAGGCAAACACAGACCCTTTGCCAGTGTCGGAAGGTCGTTTTTCACAAACCGGACAGATCGGAGACCGCTGCAGGAGCAGTCACCGGTCAGGCCAGGAACGGCAAGGTATGCCGTCAGCTAGCCGGCGCATAGCCGACAAGCCGACTGTGGCAGAGACTTTGTCGTTGCGCTTTTCCGAAAGGAGTCGGCTTCTTGCGGTCGATCGGGCGTTCCGGCCGGACGGTTTCTCCTTGAACCGGGATACGGTCACGGCGTAACGATCGGAAACATCAGGTCGAACCGGTCGAGCATGGTGAAAAATGCGTTTGCTTTTTGGCGATTGCCGGTCACAGCGGCCTGTCCGTCCTGAACCGCGTTGTCCAATGTGGTCTGGCCGCCGACGATCGCCATCAGTTCCGGTGCGGAGACGGTCAGCGTCGCATCCGGTACGCGATGGGGCTGTCCTTTTTTGTAGTGGAAAACGGCGTTTTCAACCGAGAGGACGTAGACATCAGCCGAACCCGGTTGTTTCCAGTTGAGATTCACGCTTTTGCCCGCTGCTTTTTCCGGATTGAGATGGGTGCCTATAAAGGACAGCACCATTTCCGGCGTCATGGCTTTGACCATGTCCGGATTGACGATGCCGGGAACGCCACTGGGCAAGCCGTGTCGCAATTCCTGGGCACCGGTCAGGTAAACGGCACGCCATGGGCCGGATTCGGCCTGATAACCCAGTTGTTCGTAGGCGTCGGCCAGCAGATGGCGTGCCCGGACGTTAGCGGGATCGGCGAAGACGGCGTGTTTCATGACTTCAGCCACCCAGCGGTAATCGCCTTTCTGGTAAGAAGCTTGCGCTTTCCGGATGAGTTCGTCAGGTCCGCCCATGTATGCGACGTAACGTTTCGCCGACTCGACCGGCGGCAGCGGGTGCAGATTGGACGGATTGCCGTCGTACCAGCCCAGATAGTATTGATAGACGGCCTTGACGTTGTGGTTAACGGTACCGTAATAGTCACGCATATACCACTGTTTCGCCAGAGTGTCCGGCAGCTTGATCATTTCACCGATTTCGGCCGGGGTGTAACCCTGGTTGGCCAGCCGCAGGGTCTGGTCGTGCAAAAACTTGTATCCGTCGCGCTGGTTTTCCAGGAACGAAACGATGGCCTTCTTCCCCCACCGGGGCCAGTGGTGCTGGGCGAATATCACATCAGTTTTATCACCGTACCGGTCAAGCGTTTCGTCCAGCGCCTGCCACCATCGGTTGGCGTCCCTGACTTGCGCTCCGCGCAGGGTGTAAAGATTGTGCAGGGTGTGAGTGGCGTCTTCCGCAGCGCACAAGGCCTTGAATTGCGGAAAGTACATCAGCATCTCGGCCGGCGCTTCGGTTCCCGGGGCCATCTGGAATTCGATGGTAATCCCGTCGACAGTCCGGGTTTCACCGGTTCGACGGATGACGTCGGTCGGGGCGATCAGCGAAGGCGTACCCAGTGCCGTCAGCTTGCCCAACCCGGCGTCGACCTGCCCTTTTTCCCCTTTCGGCAGGGTCAGGCCGTACATGTACTGGGCACGCCGCGCCATGGCGTTACCGGCGTACACGTTTTCACTGACGGCAGCCTCCAGGAAACCTTCCGGCGCCAGCACGGTAACCTGGCCGTTTTTGACCGCTTCCTCGTCGATCACACCGCGTACACCGCCGAAATGGTCGATGTGCGAATGCGAATAAATCACAGCCTTGACCGGTTTCTTCGGTTTGCCTTTCCCGACGTTGTCGTAATACAGTTGCAGTGCCGCTTTCGCGGTTTCCTGTGAGGTCAGCGGATCAATCAGGATGAGGCCGGTATCCCCTTCCACAATGGTCATGTTCGCCAGATCGACTCCCCTGACCTGATAAATCCGGTCGGTCACTTTGTAAAGCCCGTTTTCCATGTTCAGCCGGGCAATTCGCCACAGGCTGGGATTGACGGATTCCGGCGCGTTTTCCGTTTTCAGAAAATCGAAAGGCCCCAGTTCCCAGACAGGACGTCCGTTTTTGTCCCGGACGGTACCGCCCGGCAATGGCGCGATGAATCCCCGGTGGGCGTCGTCAAAATCGGTACGGTCGGAAAAGGGTAACGATTGTCGCAACGCCTGATTTGCCCGTGCCGTGAAAGACGTTGCCGGTTTGGGGGCGATGTCGGCCGCAACGGAAAAAACGGTGGAAAAAAGAACGGTTGCGACAAGGAGAGACAATCGGGTGCGTTTCATGGTTTTCTCCGGCAAAGAAGGAACAGACGATACGAAAAGGGCTGGCGTCGATCATTCTCCGGAGTTTGAGTGAACCGGTCGGGCAAGCACCGACGACAGTAAGCTGTTAATGGGAATAACTATAAAGCCTCATTCTTATTTGCACCACTTTTTATTTGTATCCTGACAACACTTTTCGAACAGACCTGATGCGACAGTTGAAAGTGACGCTATTTCCGATCAAAATGGGACAACCCTTTGTTGCAGGCGATCCAGCCGTCCGGACAGCCTGTCGGAGGACGTAGAAAGAACGTTTTCTTCCCATGTGAGCGGTGACTTTAATGAGCGTTCCGTTTATGCCGGGCTACCGGGTGTTGCTGGCCGGACATTCGGCTCTTGCCGGGATTGTACTGACGGCATTTTTCCTTTTTCCTCGCCTTGTTGCCGCCGACAACGCCCGGGACTGGCAAGCTATCCCGATTAATACCCCGATGTTTTTCACGTATTATCTGAATACGGAATCGAAAACACCGGCGGCCCGTGTCCGGCTCGATACTGCCCTGCTCCGGTTCACCACCGCTTTCGATATGGGAAACGGCCGTATCGGCAGTCTTCAAATCCTCCAGCCTTTTACACGCGCCGACGCGTCTTTTCATGGTTGGGCGCCAGACGGAAGACGGAACGGGAACGGCGACACGGATATCGGCCTGGCGGCCAACCTTTTCGGTGGACCGGCCCTGACACGGGAACAATTTGCCCGATGGACGCCCGAGACATTTCTGACAGCCGCCCTTTGGGCGACCGCGCCGACGGGACGCTACGATGCGGATTCGTCTTTAAATCTCGGCGAAAACCGCTGGTCGTTCAAACCCATGCTGGCTTTCGGCCATCCTTTCGGCCAAAACTGGATTGAAATCAACGCCTGGGCCCGGTTTTACACCGACAACGACCGTTACGCCGGTCACCACACCCTAAAGGAAGCGCCCGGGCTGGGTGTGGAAGCGCACTTGAGCCGCAACGTCACCCGTTCTTTCTGGCTGTCAGCCGATCTGTTTTATACCCGTACCGGCAAGACGAAAATCGATGGGATCACCGCTTCGCCAGAGGGGGACGTTTGGCAAGCCGGAATCGGCGGACAATGGATGTTCGCCGCCCAGGACGGCATCAGCTTTTCCTACACTGACACTTTTTCCAAGAGCGCTTCCGAACCCGATACGCGCACGGTCATGGTCAATTACTTGCATGTGTTTTATTGAATGAGTCCGGTTCGCCCCGGCCGTCCTGGTGTCTTTCGGGAACGCCTTTTGCGGGAGTTTCTTTTTAAACGACGGATTTTTCGCGTTTTTCCGTGACGGTATTTTTCAACCCGGCAAAAGGAGCCGTGAGCGAAAAACCACAAAAGAGAAAAAATTCCCGAACGATAAAACGAAAATGATATGATTTTTTCAACAACCTATTCCGTTTTGCCCGGCCGGTGGCGGAATTTCCGGGCAAGTCTGCCTGGGCTTTCTGTCCACTGTCCGTTTCTGACAAGGTAACGCTGATGATTTCTGCCCTCTTTTGCCCTCTGTTTTTACGGATCCGGAAAGCCGGACGGGGACGGAGTTCTTTCGTGGAAAGCGCGGTGGTTCCTGCTTTGATGGTAATGGTAGCGTTGCTCTTCCCCGCCGCTCCGGCCACAGCCGACAATGCCCGTGACTGGCAAAACCTGCCCATCAATACCCCGGTTGCCTTTGCGTATTATTACCACATGGATTCCAACACGTCGCTAGACACCGCTTTACCTGTCCGGAACGCCTCGACGGAGATCAATGCCGGTCTCTTGCGTTTCGCTTATGCTTTTGACGCCGGCAACGGCAAAAGCAGTGGTGTTCAGGTTTTGCAGACGTTTGCTGACGTGGATTTTTCGCTGGGTGGGACGCCTTTCGACAAAAGCCGGAAAGGACTGGGTGACACTACGGTTATTCTGGCGACCAACCTTTTCGGCGGCCCGGCCTATACCGTTGATGAATTCGTGAAAGCGAAACCGGAAACGTTCCTGACGGCCGCGCTCTGGGTGACGGCCCCGACGGGGCGTTACGACCCCAAAAAGATAATCAACCTGGGCGCCAACCGCTGGGCGTTCAAACCGCAGCTCGCTTTCGGCCATCCCTTCGGAAAAAGCTGGATCGAAGCGAATGCCTGGCTCCAGTTTTTCACCGATAACGACGACTATCTGAACGGAAGAACCCTGAAACAGGATCCCCGATTGGGACTGGAAGCGCATTACAGTTACAACGTTACGCCCTGGTTCTGGGTCTCGGCCGATGTGTTTTACACGCATGGGGGAAAGACCACGATCAACAGCGTCACTGAGAACGATGGGGGCGATACCTGGAAAGGCGGGATCGGTGCCCAACTGATGCTTTCGCCGGAAGACGCGATCAGTTTCGCCTACATCGACACAATTGCGCGGCCGGCTGGTGACGCGGACGTCAAAACGTTCATGCTGTCTTACCGGCGCTTGTTTTTTTAAGAAGAGAAACCGCGCTGTCGGGATACGGTTTCCCTGGAGTCCGGTCACCGGCGATCTCAAAGCCGGTTGACAGTCAGTGCGATACGATACCGTTTCGTTGGGAACATCGTCCATTGAACTCTTCGGAAACCGGCAGAAGCTGGACAATGATTATCTGAAACGGGGTGATGCCGCTGCGGTCGGCATTTACGGCAATTCGCCGGAAGAAGCCGTTTACGTCGGCACGCTCGCCGACGCCCGTGGTCAGCCGCCCCAAGGAAGCAAAAAATACACACAGCATTTTGCTGCAAACGCATTATCACGCGGCCGATTCAACGTCATTTTACGATGAATTGGACAACGTCCTCTCTTGTACTGCCACCCTAAAAGGAAAATACATGAAAATCCTGTCTAAACTGTCCGGTTCGATGATGCTGGCTTGCCTGGCCACCGTTGCTGCATGGGCCGGTGCGCCGGAACTGCTCGTCAGCAGTTTCGGTCCGATCGGGATTCAAAACGGCATGCCCGTTCCCGCTTCGATCTCCACTCTCTATGACGAACGCGACTATCAGCAAGCCGTCCAGTCTTATCTATGGGCGCTTCCTGCCGTATCGTTTGCACAGTGGCAACATGAACAGGCCAACCGGTTGGGAGCGAAAAACGGCGATCTGATCGTTTACCGTAGTTTTTCCGACAAAAAAGGGATTCTCACGGCCAACGCTACCACGCCTTACGTCATTGCGTTTGTCGATCTCTCGCAAACAGGGCCAATGGTGATCGAGATGCCGGCAGGCCATACGGCCGGTGCTATTGGCGACGTCTGGCAGCGTGAGATGGCTTCACTGGGTGAAACAGGCAGCACGGGTGACAAGGGCGGCCGATATCTGGTCATGCCACCGGGATATCCTGTTCCGGAAGACGCTGACGGTTACACGGCCGTGATTTCCGATTCGGTCAATGTCTTACTGGGATTCCGTGTGTTGGATCCGGATCCGGTGCAGGCAGAAAAACTGATCGGATCGTTCAGTATTTACCCGTACGCTTTGCGGAACAATCCGCCGCCGACCCGGATCATGACGCCGGAAAACGTCCCCTGGTATGGCGGCCCTCCGTCGGGTCTGGCCTACTGGCAGAGATTGCACGCCTTGGTTCAAACCGAACCGGTACAGGAACGCGACCGGTTCTTTTACGCCATGCTGGCGGAAAACGGGATTGAAAAGGGCAAGCCGTTTCGTCCGGACAGCCGCCGGAAAGCCATTTTGGAACGGGCCGCCCGAATGGGAGAGCACATGGCGCAGGCCGCCGCGTTTGCCAAGCGCACGAAAAC
>DBGFLV010000161.1:0-4010 GCA_048528425.1 Oxalobacter sp.
TGTTTGCCGGTACGAAGAACAGTCGGTTTTCCGGTCAGTTACAGCCGTTCCGTTTCTTTATTCCCCTGTTTTTTTCGGGACCTCCACCGGATGGAACCGGTCGGGACGGAGCCCGTTCATTGATCAGGTTGGACCGAAAACCGGTTTTCAGCCATTCAACATGATGTTTCCAGAAAATTCACGATCGGGCAAGTTGCTGAAACATAAAAAATCAGAGGCCCGGCGTCCGGCCCGGGCAGGCGCCGAAACAGTCCAGTCGCCCTGTTGCTTTTAAATGACACTATGGTCGTTAAAACACAGTAGACCGGCGTTTTCAAGAAAAAAGGAACGGTATCTTCAGGAATACCGCATGGTTGTGCGGATTTCTCTTTGTCGGGGCGATGACGGCACGAAAAAGAGTTCATCGACGAAAAGCCGCCTGGAGAAGACCGCTGTGACGGCCTGCGCTGCGGGGAGGCGGACTGCGGGATGTTTTCGGTCTAAACCCGTTAGCCTGCCGAAAAGGGTTTTGTCCAGTAAAAAAGGAGCGCTGAAAACGAGGTTTTCAGGGACTGTCTCTCTGTTTTCAATGCCGTTTTTCTTCACCGATCAGCGCGAGAGAATCCTTGATTTTCTGATTATGGGCATGCCAGCGCATGACCACAAGCATCATGCAGGAAACAAAGCCGCCGAACAGAATGATTACGGTATTGACGGACAGGTCGAACGAGACCAGCAGCGAGTAAATGCCCAGCATGGTCAAAATCGACAGGTTCTCGTTGAAGTTCTGTACGGCGATGGAATGGCCGGCGGACAACAGAACGTGGCCGCGATGCTGGAGCAGGGCGTTCATCGGCACCACGAAAAATCCGGCCAGGGCACCGACCAGAACCAAAAGCGGATAGGCCAGGTAAACGGAATGTACCAGGGTCATGATCATGACGACCAGACCCATAGCCACACCCAGCGGCATCACTTTCAGCGACTGTTTGAGCTTGACGAATTTGGCCGCGGAAACGGCGCCGGCGGCGATGCCGACGGCAACGATGCCCTGAAGGAAAGCCGCCTTATCCAACGTCAAGCCGAGTGAATGTTGCGCCCACTTCAAAACGATGAACTGGAGCGTTGCACCGGCGCCCCAGAAAAGGGTCGTGACGGCCAGAGAGATTTGTCCCAGTTTGTCATGCCACAAGGTGGTAAAGCTGTGATAGAAATTTTTCAAAAGCCGTATCGGATTGATCGGCTGTTTGGCGTAGCGTGCCCCCGTGTCGGGAATGCGGAGGTTAAAGAGCGCGGCCAGAATGTAAACGCCCATGATGACGACCAGCGCCGCCACGGCCGGCGATCCGGCAAACGGCATGTGTTCGAGCAGGAAAGCGGAAACGTGATGATTGATGAGGGCGCCTCCCAAGACGGTGCCGAGAACGATCGACGTGACGGTCAATCCCTCGATCCAGCCGTTGGCTACGACCAGTTTTTCGGCCGGCAGCATTTCCGTCAGGATGCCGTACTTGGCCGGAGAATAGGCCGCCGCGCCCAGGCCGACGACGGCATACGCAAAAAGAGGGTGGACACCGGCAAAAATCAGGCTGCACCCCACAAATTTGATCGTGTTCGTGATGAACATGACCTTGCCTTTGGGCAGTGCGTCGGCAAAAGCACCGACAAAAGCGGCGAGCCCGACATAGGACATGACGAAAAACAGTCTCAAAAGAGGCGTCATCCAGGCAGCGGCATTCATCTGGGCCAACAGGGCAATGGCCACGATCAGAAGCGCATTGTCCGCCAGCGACGAAAAAAATTCCGCCGCCATGACAGAATAAAAGCCTCGATTCATGTGAGCGTACCGGATCAAATGTCGAAAGAGGGAAGTTTAACCCATCACGAAAGGATCAGTCTCGTTTTTTTGTTTTGCTCTCCTTTTTTCGCCGGTTTTTTCATGCGAACGATTCATTAATCTCTTCCCGGCCGCGATTGCTTTGGTGGGGAGTTGAGGGGTAACATAATACTTTTTCCGTACTGTATCCGTCCCCTTTCCGGCAGGGAAAAATGCCCGCGCAAACGCGGGTTTTCTTATTTTTGAAGTGAATCCATGACAAGACCTCTCGTTGCCAGTATCGACATCGCTGCCATGCAGCACAATCTTTCTGTCGTCCGTTCTTCCGTTCCCCGGGCGAAAATCTGGGCGGTCGTCAAGGCCAACGCCTACGGCCACGGGCTGGAACGGTCCGTGCGCGCCTTGGCCGATGCGGACGGGTTTGCACTGATTGAAATGGAATCGGCCATTCATCTGCGTGAGATCGGCTGGAAAAAACCGATTCTCCTTCTGGAAGGGTTTTTTTATCCGCACGAATTGCCGACACTGGCCCGCTATAACATCGCTTTTGCTGTACATTGCGACGAACAGATCGACATGCTTGAAAAAGCGCATCTGGACATGCCTGTGGACGTGCATCTCAAAATGAACAGCGGAATGAACCGGCTCGGTTTCCTGCCTTCGCAATACGCCGACGCACTGCAACGGTTGAAGAAAATACCGAATGTCAGGCAGATTTCCCATATGACGCATTTCGCCAATTCGGAAGACCGGAATCATCCGAAGCTGTCAGTTCAAGAGCAGCTTGCCCGGTTCGACTCGGCAACGCGCGGGTTGCCCGGAGACCGGAATCTGTCCAATTCCGGGGCCATTTTACGCCATCCGTCCATTCAGACGGACTGGGTCAGACCGGGGGTCATGTTGTACGGCGGCACACCGGGCGGAAAAACGGCGGCGGAGTACGGTTTGAAACCGGCCATGACCTTAAGTAGTGAAATCATCCAGATCCAGCATGTTCGGGAAGGGGATTCCATCGGTTACGGCAGCCTTTTTACGGCTGAAAAGCCGATGACGGTGGGCGTGGTGGCGTGTGGCTATGCCGACGGATATCCCCGTATGGCACCGGAAGGGACACCGATCGTCGTCGACGGCGTCAAGACCCGTTTGGTCGGACGCGTATCGATGGACATGATTACCGTCGACTTAACGGAGGTACCGGGAGCACACGTCGGAAGCAAGGTCATCCTGTGGGGTAACGAGTTGCCGATTGATGAGGTGGCCCAGGCGGCGGGAACCGTCGGATACGAATTGATGTGTGCTCTCTCGCTACGCCCCAGAATTGTGGAATGCTGGTGATTGTCAAGGAGGAAACCTGTGGCAAAAGCGAAAATCCAGTACGTTTGTTCGGAATGCGGAGGGGCCAGCACGAAATGGGCGGGCAAATGTCCAGCCTGTGGCCAGTGGAACACGCTGGTTGAAACCCGGATCGAACCGGCCGGCAATCGTTTTTCCGCGGGCCGGCAAGGTATTGCGCAGACGGCCCCCGTTCTGTCGTTGTCTGAGATCGACGCGGCCGACGTGCCCCGTTTCCACTCGGGTATTAGTGAATTTGACCGGGTGTTGGGAGGAGGGCTGGTGCCGGGCGGTGTCGTTCTGATCGGGGGAGATCCGGGCATTGGCAAATCGACACTGCTTTTACAAGCGCTGGTCAATTTGGCTCAAACCAAAAATGTGCTTTACGTCAGTGGTGAAGAGTCCGGTGCGCAAGTAGCGCTGCGGGCCAGACGGCTTGATCTGGTGGCACAAAACCTGCAATTGCAGGCAGAAATCCAGCTTGAGAAAATCCTCGGCACCCTCTCCGACGTCAAACCGGAAGTGGCTGTTATCGACTCCATCCAGACGCTTTATTCGGACGCCCTGACGTCGGCTCCCGGTTCGGTCGCTCAGGTGCGTGAATGTGCCGCCCAGTTGACCCGCTTCGCCAAACAGTCGGGCACGACCATGATCATGGTCGGCCACGTTACTAAGGAAGGCTCTCTTGCCGGGCCCCGTGTTCTGGAACACATCGTCGATACCGTTCTTTACTTCGAAGGCGATACCCATTCCAGTTTCCGATTGATCCGGGCATTCAAGAACCGTTTCGGTGCGGTCAACGAACTGGGCGTGTTTGCCATGACGGAAAAAGGATTGAAAGGGGTCGCCAATCCGTCTGCGC
>DBGFLV010000162.1:0-3239 GCA_048528425.1 Oxalobacter sp.
AACGAACGGCTCGAAATTGGCGATATCTCAATAAAAATCATCAATGTCAGATGCGAGCGTCTTAATGATATAACTCCGGCCGATTGCGTCTGCGAAGGGTATGTGTCGGATACGAGTAAACACTACGCCGAGGAAGAATTGCATGCATTGGAGTGGTTTAGACGTACCTGGGAATCTATTTATCCTAATGGATATAAATCATGGGACGCTAATCCGTGGGTGTGGGTTATTGAATTCGAAGTGAGCGAATAATGGAAAATGAAAAAAACAAAGAATTAGCGTCCTGTCCTTTTTGCGGGAGTGAATTTACATCACATGAAAGCGCAATGGTTAAAACCCTACTTAATACTTTTATCGAAATTGCTGAACTGGCTGGATTAAACAAAACATTTACAATTAATCAGTTAAAAGCAGAACTCTATAAAAAACTAAACGAAGAAAAACCAATAAAAAGGGAATTCAAACATGGCCTCAATTAATAAAGTCATCATCGTCGGCAATCTGGGGCGTGATCCGGAAAACCGTTACCTGCCGAGTGGCGAACAGGTCACCGGGATTTCGGTGGCGACGACAGAGCGCTGGAAAGACAAGGCGACCGGCGAACAGAAAGAATTTACCGAGTGGAACCGGATATCCTTTTTCGGAAAACTGGCCGAAATCGCGGGCCAGTACCTGAAGAAGGGATCGCAGGTATATGTCGAAGGACGGTTACGAACGCGAAAATACACCGACAAGGACGGCATTGACCGGTACGCCACCGAAATCATTGCCGACACCATGCAGATGCTGGGCGGCCGTCAGGACGCGGGCGCGGCATCCAGCGGACGCAATGAATACGCAGAACAGACCGGTCGGAGCGCAAGACCTACACAACGCACGCATGAGCCCGACCCTGACGACTACATCCCATTTTGAGCGGGGGGAAGTATGACGAATCGTTTGTGTCCGTACTGCGCCAGCCGGGCGCTGGCGCTTGATCAAACGCACTCGCGTCTGCGTGTGCGGTGTGACCGGCAAAAAGAGGGGTGCGGATGGGCTGTCAAGGTCTGGCACCGCTACCAAGCTGACGCCTGGGCATTGTTTGACTTATGCGCATGGCAGATCAGATACGACCGGATAAACGGCACGTTGAAATTGAGAAAACCATGAACAACATCACTGACGAGTTTTTGGCAGACGCATGGAAGGTGTCGCCAGGTTGCGAAAACAATGAGGACTGGCTTCTTGATCCGGTTCGTTGGAAGCGTGGCCGTAAGATATTAGTCTGCGCACACAGCGACCTTTTCGATGAGAATATTCCTGATGCGTGGCTTGACAAAGTTTTCGCTGTCATGGCGCTCTGCCCTCATCACACGTTCCGGGTACTCACGGAGCGGCCAGAGCGGATGTTGGAATATCTGTCGCAGAAAGACACTGATGAGGCTGTCGGCTGGGCTGAAACCATGATTTATGAAGATGTCGGGGAGCTGCCCGCTGATGTTTATCACGGGCCCACCCACCGGAGATTGCCACTCCCAAATGTCTGGCTTGGTGTCACCGCAAAAAATCAGGAAATGGCTAATAAACGGATTCCTTTGTTGCTGCAAACGCCAGCAGCAAAGCGGTTCGTCAGCATTGGGCCGATGCTCGGCTGGGTCGATTTGGAGAGCATTAAGCCGGATCGGAAAACGACCATGAACGTTTTGGGCGGATGCGGAATATCATTTGCTAACGGATATTCCGGGCAAATGACCCCCAACATACAATTCCCAGCTCTGGATTGGGTTATCGTTGTCTGCGACTCTGGGCATCCGGATTGGGTGAGGTATATCTTGGATCAGTGCGCGAATGCTGGAGTGCCCTTCGAGCAATGGAGCGATCATGACAAACGACATCATTGATGAGTTTTTGACCGATGCCGAAGTGGTGAAACTCACCGGCACAGAAAACCCGGCATTGCAAATCAAACGACTGGAAAAAAATGGCTGGGTATTTACGGTAGCACTACGTAACAATCGGAAAGTCCCGGTCGTCGGCAGATACTATACCCGCCTGCGTATGAGCGGCCAGGAAATAAAAAAAGAAGGGCCAAAAAAAGAACCCCATTTTGACAAGGTGTCCTAATGCCACCGGTACGCACAAAACACAAAACACTTCCGCCGCGCATGGTCGTCCGCGCCTACAAAAACAAAAAGGGCGAGACCTGGACAGGCTACTATTATGAGTACCCACGGGACGAAAACGGGAAACGAAAAGTCGTCTCCCTCGGCAATAACTTCGCCGAGGCCCAAAAAAAATGGAGAGAAATTGAGGGATGCGCAATACCGGCATCGCAACAGACACTCAAGCGGGTCTATGTAGAATATATGGCCTGGGCCGAAAACCTGCCGGAATCCGGACTTTCCGAACGCACCCTCCGGGACAGGAAAAGTTACTGGCGCTCACTGGAGCCCGTTTTTGGTGACATCGACCCGGACGACATCAAGCCCGGTCATATTATGCAATATTATGACCGGCGCTCATCAAAAATCAGCGCGAAAAAAGAGATCAAGTTTGTTTCGGTTATCTACAACTGGGGCATCGGCCGCGGTTACATCAACGCGCTAAATCCCACCGTCGGCCTTACGCGTCAGATGAAAGTCAAGGAAAAGCGGGATATTTACGTGACCGACGACGAATTTTATCTCGTCTACAAACACGCGAAAGGCGTGATACGCGATGCTCTCGATATTGCTTATCTAACCGGCCAGCGACCGGCAGACGTGAAAAAGATGCGCTGGGATGACATCAAAGACGGTTACTTGCATGTCACCCAAAACAAAACCGGGGCAAAACTGAAAATCAAGGTCGCCGGAGAACTGGCCGAAGTACTCAACAATATCAAAAGCCGTGGCGTCGCCAGCGTGACGATTTTATCTGACCCAAGGGGCCGAGCTTTGGACGAGTACGGTTATTTTCGGTACTACTTCGACAGAGCGCGGGACGCTGCACAGGCCGATGCGGAAAACCAGGGAATACCGTTTCAGCGTTTTCAGTTTCGTGATCTGCGGCCCAAGAACGCTACAGACTTGAAAGATATCAAAAAAGCAAAAGAATTGCTGGGTCATACAACCGAAAAAATGACGGAACAAGTATACATTCGCGAAAAAGACGGGAAGGAAGTGGAACCGCTGATGCGAAAGGACTTTTCGCCAAAAATGAAGGGGGAAAAAAGCGATTAAGCTAAGTGATTGATTTTATTGGAGGCAGGGGACGGAATC
>DBGFLV010000163.1:0-5840 GCA_048528425.1 Oxalobacter sp.
CGGACGTTTGATGGAAGAAGAAAGTCAAGAAAGATGTTTCGCGGCGGATTTCGTGTCAAAATATTCCGTTATTGCAAAATGAACTGGAGATTTTAAATGCCCCGATATCGTTCCTGGACTTCAACGCATGGCCGGAATATGGCCGGTGCACGTGCATTGTGGCGAGCCACCGGTGTCAAAGAAAGCGATTTCGACAAACCGATTATCGCTGTCGTCAATTCGTTTACTCAATTTGTACCGGGTCACGTTCATCTGAAAGACCTGGGTCAGATGGTGGCACGTGAAATCGAAGCGTCGGGCGCCATCGCTAAAGAATTCAACACGATTGCGGTAGATGACGGTATTGCCATGGGACACGGCGGTATGCTGTATTCGTTGCCTTCGCGGGAGCTGATTGCCGATTCCGTCGAATACATGGTCAATGCGCACTGTGCCGATGCGATGATTTGTATCTCCAACTGCGACAAAATTACGCCGGGTATGTTGATGGCGTCGCTACGGCTGAACATTCCGACGATTTTCGTGTCGGGCGGTCCGATGGAGGCTGGCAAATTGTCGGGAGGAAACGGGGAAAAAGTCATCAAGGTGGATCTGATTGACGCCATGATTCAGGCCGGCAATCCCGCCAACAGTGACGAGCTGGTGATGGATTATGAACGTTCCGCTTGTCCGACCTGCGGTTCTTGTTCGGGTATGTTTACTGCGAACTCGATGAATTGTCTGATGGAAGCGTTGGGTATGGCGTTACCCGGCAATGGAACGCTGCTGGCTACCCACGCCGACCGGAGGGAACTGTTTTTAAAAGCAGCCCGGACTATCGTGGAGATGACCCGGCGTTATTACGAACAAGATGACGACTCTGTTTTACCGCGCCGTGTCGTGACCAAGTCCGCATTGGAAAACGCGATGGCGCTGGATGTGGCTATGGGAGGATCGACCAATACGGTGCTGCATTTACTGGCAGCCGCCAACGAGGGCGACATTTCTTTCGTCATGAAAGACATTGATCGGGTTTCACGCCGGGTTCCGTGTTTATGCAAGGTGTCCCCGGCAACGCATGATTATTATGTTGAAGATGTACACCGTGCCGGCGGCATTCTCGGCATTATGGCGGAATTGAACCGGGCCGGTCTGATTGATCCGGATGCGAAAACGGTGTACGGCAAGACACTGGGTGAGGCCATCGGACAGTACGACGTGATGACGACGTCGGACGAAGCGATCCGCACTTTGTACAAGGCGGCGCCCGGCGGAGTCAGGACACAGGAAGCCTTTTCCCAGAACGCACGACACGCCGAACTCGATCTGGATCGGGTGTCCGGTTGTATTCGTGACAGGGCAAATGCCTATACACAGGATGGCGGTCTAGCCGTTTTGCACGGCAATATTGCTGAAAACGGGTGTATTGTGAAAACGGCCGGCGTGGATGCCAGTATCATGCAATTCACCGGAAAAGCGCGTATTTTCGAAAGTCAGGAAGAGACGGTCGAGGCGATTTTAGGCGACAAAATTCATCCGGGGGACGTGATTATCGTCCGGTATGAAGGCCCCAAGGGAGGGCCCGGCATGCAGGAAATGCTGTATCCGACGTCCTACATCAAGTCCAAGGGGCTAGGTGCTTGCTGTGCCTTGTTTACGGACGGCCGTTTTTCAGGGGGGTCTTCCGGTCTGGTGATTGGCCATGCTTCACCGGAGGCAGCGTCCGGAGGGGCTATCGGATTGATCGAAGAAGGTGACGAGATCGAAATCGACATTCCGGCACGTCGTATTCATCTGAAGGTGAACGACGAAACGCTGAAACAGCGTCGTGAAAAAATGGAAGCCCGGGGAAAAGACGCGTGGAAACCGGTCAACCGCAATCGTCCGATATCGAAAGCATTACAAATGTACGCTGCCATGGCGACTTCGGCCGATCGCGGAGCCGTTCGGGACATTTCGAAATAAAAAACGTTTTCTTCCTGAAAATCCCCGCTTTACCGCGGGGATTTTTTATGGAGACCGATTTTGGAAATGCCTGTCGTGGTTTCGTGCAGCTTGTTCTATAATCCTGCCTATTCAACGGGATTTTATTATGAGTGAACAATCATCTGTAAAAAACGACGTCTGGTCGGGGCGTTTTTCGGAACCGGTCGATGAACTGGTTCAACGCTATACTGCCTCGGTTACTTTTGACAAGAGACTCGCCGTTTTCGATATTCAGGGATCGTTGGCCCACGCCGAAATGCTTTGTGCGCAAAAGATTCTGAGCGAAGCGGATTATGCGGCGATCCAAAACGGGTTGGTGCAGATTCAGGACGAAATCGGAGGGGGCCGGTTCGATTGGCAAATCGGTCTGGAAGACGTGCACATGAACATCGAGCGTCGCCTGACCGATCTGATCGGTGACGCCGGCAAACGCTTGCATACGGGGCGCTCAAGAAACGATCAGGTTGCAACCGACATTCGTCTGTATTTGCGGTCGGCCATCGATGACATCGACCATCTCCTGCGTCTTTTATGCCGTGCCTTAATTGGCCTTGCCGAGCGTCACCACGACACAATCTTGCCGGGATTCACACACATGCAGGTAGCCCAACCGGTCACATTCGGTCACCATCTTCTAGCTTACGCTGAAATGTTTTATCGCGACATCGAGCGGTTGAGGGACTGCCGGAAACGGGTGAATCGTCTGCCGTTGGGCGCGGCTGCGCTGGCAGGTACCACTTTCCCGATCGACCGGGAAAGAGTAGCGAAAACGCTGGGGTTTGAGGACGTTTGCCGCAATTCGCTAGATGCCGTGTCCGATCGGGATTTCGCCATCGAGTTTTGTGCGGATGCCGCACTGATCATGACCCACATTTCGCGTTTGTCGGAAGAATTGGTGATCTGGATGAGTCCGCGCATCGGTTTCATCGATATTGCAGACCGTTTCTGTACCGGTTCGTCCATCATGCCCCAGAAGAAAAATCCCGATGTTCCGGAACTGGCCCGTGGTAAAACGGGGCGTGTGAATGGTCATCTGGTCGGCTTGCTGACTTTGATGAAAGGACAACCGCTCGCTTACAACAAGGACAATCAAGAAGACAAGGAACCGTTGTTCGACACGATTGACACCGTAACCGACACCTTACGCATTTTCGCCGATATGGTGAGTGCGATCACGGTAAAGCCGGAAATGATGCGTCAGGCCGCACTTCAGGGTTACGCAACGGCAACCGATCTGGCCGATTATCTGGTCAAGAAAGGATTGCCTTTCCGCGACGCACACGAAGCGGTCGCACGGGCAGTGCGGTTCTGCGTCGAAAAAGGATGTGATTTGAGCGATATGACACTGGAAGAAATGAAAACGTTTTCCGATCTCATCGAAGCTGACGTACTGGATATCCTGACATTGGAAGGGTCTGTTGCAGCACGCAATCATGTGGGGGGAACCGCTCCGGATCAGGTCAGAAACGCTGTCGCCGGTTTGAAAGCGCGGCTCCAGGCGGCATAGACGGTCGGCAACCTCTCCTGTGACGGTCGGCGGTCGTCACGACACGAAAACGTATTCGTCTGGAGGCTTTTGTGTTTTACATTATTCAAGCGGCCGGATGGCCCATCTGGCTGTTGTTGATTGCCTCGGTGATTGCACTGGCGTTAATTATCGAGCGTCTCTGGTATTTGAGACGCAGCCGGATGTTGCCGGCAGGGCTTTTAGAACAAGCCATCCGTGATTACCGAGAAGGGCGAGTGGACAGTGCGACAATTGAACGGCTGGAAAAAAATTCACCGTTGGGAGCGGTACTGGCGACGGGTTTGCAGCATGCCGACGTTTCTCGGGATAACATGAAAGAAGCGATGGAAGAAACGGGCCGCAGTGTCGCGCTTCAAATGGAACGTTTTTTGACGACGATCGGAACGATTGCGACTTTGGCCCCTCTGATGGGACTGTTCGGCACGATCGTCGGCATGATCGAAATTTTCGGATCGCAAAGTGCGGCCGGAACGAATCCGGCCCAGCTCGCCCATGGTATTTCCGTCGCCTTGTACAATACGGGTTTCGGTCTCTTGATCGCCATGCCGACGCTGATTTTTTATCGACATTTTAGGGCACTGGTCGACCGTTTTCTTGTCGAGATGGAACGACAGGCAGCCCGGCTGGTCGACGTTATCTGTTCTTCACGCTGATTTACCGGACAGGAAAGGGTCATGAATTTTCGCAAGGGAAAAATGCATGAGGAACCGGAGATCAACCTGATCCCTTTTATCGATGTCTTGCTGGTCATTCTGATCTTTTTGATGGTGACGACGACGTACAGCAAATATTCGGAGTTGCAAATCACTTTGCCAACGGCGACGGCCGAAAGCGTTCCCGAACGGCTTCAGGAAATAACGGTGTCAGTGGACGCCTCGGGGAACATAGCGGTTGACGGACGACGTATCTCTTACGACAGTCCAGCCCGACTGGCGGAAGAAATGAAAAAACGGATTTTGGCGTCGGCAAAAGAAAAAGGCCCTACCGTGGTGATCTCGGCCGATGGCGCTGCGCAGCATCAAACTGTCATCAATGTATTGGAAGCGGCCAGACTTGCCGGACTGGACAGAGTGACCTTTGCGACAGTTCGGGAAAAATGAGGCTGGTAGCAGAGCCGGTAACAGCAAAAGGGGTAGCTTGAGCAGATCGAAAACCGGAAACAGGACGAGCGTCTGGATGACGCTTTGGCTGAAACGTGGACTGGTCGCCACACTGTTGTGGCCCCTGTCCCGGTTGTTTGGTTTGGCGGTTTTCCTGCGTCGGTACGCTTACGATAAAAAGTGGATGAAGTCGGTGCGACTGCCCGTTCCCGTCATTGTCGTCGGCAATGTTTTCGTGGGCGGGACAGGGAAAACGCCTTTGGTCGTTTGGCTGGTAGAAGGGTTGAGAAAAGCGGGCTTTTATCCCGGCGTCGTTTCAAGAGGGTACGGTGCTTCCCGCGACGAACCGGCCGAGGTGACGCCTTTGTCGGATCCGGCACAAGTCGGGGATGAACCTTTATTGATTGCCCGGAAAGCGCAGTGCCCGTTAGTGGTTTGCCGAAAAAGAACCAAAGCCGGACAATTTCTGCTTGCCACTCATCCGGAAGTCAACGTTATCGTTTCCGACGACGGGTTGCAGCACTATGCGTTACAACGCGACGTTGAAATCTTGTTGTTTGACGGACGGGGTGCCGGAAACGGTTGGATGCTGCCTGCCGGGCCTTTGCGGGAACCCGTGTCGAGAAAGCGGGATTTCACGGTCGTGAACGGAAGCAACTATCCCGCTCCCGGTAATCCGATCTGGGTCCCTGATTTGTACTTGATGAAAATGAAAATCGATCAGGCGGAAAAACTGAATGATCGTACTCGGCGTAAGGCACTTGCGACATTGTCGGGAAAAATCGTCGCGGCTGCCGGTATCGGCAATCCCGGCCGTTTCTTTGCCGCGTTAAGAGCGCATCGTATGATTTTTGACGAAATGCCGTTACCGGATCACTTCGATTTCTCCGCAAACCCTTTCGAAACGATCCAAGCCGATGTTATTCTCATCACGGAAAAAGATGCCGTCAAATGTGCCCGAAAAGAAGAATTGATCACAGACGAGCGAATATGGGTTGTTCCCGCTACAGTCGAAATCGACCGTAGCGAGCTGGAAATGCGGATTGTGGAGAAATGCGGTGGATGCAAAACTACTTGAAATACTGGTTTGCCCCTTATGCAAGGGGCCGTTGAAATACGACAAAGAAAAACAGGAACTGGTTTGTCGGGCAGACAGGCTGGCTTACCCCATCCGGGACGGCATTCCCATCATGTGGGTCGATCAAGCCAGAGAAATCGAACTTTTTCCTGAAAAAGAGTGTTGAACG
>DBGFLV010000164.1:0-1646 GCA_048528425.1 Oxalobacter sp.
CCCCGTCGTCAATATCAAGGTCGGCTCGAAAATTCTGAAAGACTACGTGAGACAGAAGGGTTCTGTCGAACTGGCCTTGAAAAGCTACGTGGGCGCTGCGGCCATGCGGCATGACGGCGGATACGGTTCCAAAGTCCTGGCTGAATACCGAAGGCTCAAAGCCGTGGCCAGCGGCTCGCGTGCTCCTGCCTTGATTCAGGCCAAATCGTCTTCAAAGCGTGCTGTCCGGCAGAAAAAAACGATCGGAACCGCTATACTGACCGAGCAGGAAAAAAAGGAAGGCCGGATTCACGACAACCCGGCATTGCTGTAGTTATTTCCGCTAACGATTCAGATCGTCATGGGATCAACTTCAATGTGCCATCGAACACGGGTTTTCCAGCTTTTCAAAATCGGCACCCATTCTTTGAGAGCGAGTTGAAGCGCGACTCTCGAACTCGCTTCAACCAGGAGTTGTGCCCGTTCCATATTGGCGACACGCATCATGGCCATCGGAATTGCTTCATTGACGACGATTTCCTCTTGGTGAGGGATCACGGCACCCGCTTCTTTCAAAAAGGAGAGTGCCGTTTCAATTTTCCGGGCTTCGGCCAACAGCAGCGCCTGATAGCCGAAAGGGGGCAACCGTGCATTTTTTCGTTCGGCCAGAAGGTTAGCCACATAACGCTCGTAACGATGCTCAAGAACGGCCTGGTAAAGGGGATGCGCCGGATAACGTGTCTGGATCAACACTTCGCTGGCATTGCCTTTTTCCTTTTGCGCACTCCGGCCGGCACGCCCCGCCACTTGCATGAGCTGCGCAAACAGCCTTTCACCGGCCCGGTAATCGTGTGAAAAGAGCGCCGTATCCGGATTTAACACACCCACCAACGTCAGGTTCTGAAAGTCGTGGCCTTTGGCGATCATCTGGGTACCGATAATAATGTCGGCATCTCCCCGATGAATGCTTTCCAGCGCAGATTGAAGACTTCCCCTGCGGCTGGTTGTATCGGCATCAATCCGTATCACACCGGCCTCGGGGAAACAATTCCGAATTCCTTCCTCAACGCGCTGAGTGCCCCGGCCCATTGCCTGCAAATCGGCATTGCCACACTCCGGACAGACGCGCGGAACGGCTTTTTCCAGTCCGCAATGATGACAGCGTAATAAACGGTGTACCTTGTGGTAAACCAGGTAAGCTGTACAGCGCTCGCACGAACTGATCCAGCCACACGCGTCACAGGTAACGACTGGCGCGTATCCTCTCCGGTTCAGAAAAAGCAGGGATTGTTCTCCTTTCTCCAGACGCCTTTTTATGGCATGGATCAACGGACCGGACAAACCGTCATTGACCGGTTGTTTACTCGTATCGATCAGTCTGATCGCGGGAAACACGGCATCTTTTACGGCTCGTTCCGGCAAGTCGAGTTTGATGTAGTGTCCGGTCAACACATGTTGCCAGCTCTCCAGAGAGGGTGTGGCAGACCCCAGCACAACCGGGATTTTCAGCTGATTGGCACGCCAAACCGCCAAATCCCTGGCCGAGTAACGCAGTCCTTCCTGTTGCTTGTAAGAAGGATCGTGTTCTTCATCGACAATGATCAAACCGAGCTTGGGCGCCGGTGCTAGGATGGCCAGCCGCGTACCGAGGATGATGCGGGCTTTTC
>DBGFLV010000165.1:0-2521 GCA_048528425.1 Oxalobacter sp.
GATTCCGGTCAACGTCCGTTCTGCCCGGCATTTTTTCGGCGTCATCCGGGAAACCCTGTTCGGCGCGCCGTCGCCGGTTACGATCGACCCCGCACGTTATCGTGAAAACAACCACCAGAGCTTCGTCAACTCGCTTTACACCGACTGGAACGCAAAAAGTGACCCCAAAGACCGCCATGCCGATCTTCCTGTTCGCAAAGGCTTGATTTTACCGGCAGAACTCGAACGGCACGCGGCCATCGTCCCACTCCGGCAGTTGCAACGGTGGGTTGCAACCGGAGTCCGTCCCGACGGAACAGCCGGATTGCCGTGCGACGCCGGCAGGTGGTGCGAAAACACCGATGTTGACACGGTACGTCACATCGCCTGCGCCCGGTTTCTGCGCGGACAGGAAAGCCGTCTCAACGTCTACCGTCTGACACTGGCTTTCAGCCATCCCGTCGGTGAAGGGTATCTCGCCCACCGGCCCCACACCCTGGTGGTCACCCGCAAAGTCCGCTACCTCTTTGACCGACTCGGCTTTCTGGTACGGTGTTATCCGATGCTTAGGGAATGAAAGTCACCCGTTTTCGTTTCATTTACCGAATTCCGTGCTGAGTAGATCACTCCGGTCGGGGCATGTCTGGCCCGTTTCGGGAAAAGTTACTGGCGTTTGACACCGTAAAGCTGAAACCCCGAAAAATCTCCCGGAAAAAAACGGCCGTGTCAAACGACCTGGAAACCGGCCCATACGACGACCTATGGCTCAAGCACGAGACGTGTCCTCTTCGCCCGTCTCGTGTCTCCCCTGCGTCGTCTTCGCTTTCCGCCTTGGTCTCGCTCAACGTCCGGCCTCTGCCGCCGGAACCCTTTTCCGGTATTTCCCTCCAAAGGTGAACACTCTTTGGACTTTCAACCCCATGCGACTTTCCCAACCCAACATGAATCTGGTCGTTTTCGGCGGTGGAGGCTTTATCGGTCGCCCGATCATCGCCGAAGCACTCCGGCGAAATCATCAGGTCACGGCCGTCGATCCTTTTCCCGACCGGATTCCGCTCAAAAATCCCAATTTGATTCTGGTTCAGACCGACATCTATTCAGTCGACAAAATCGTCCGTCTTTCCCGGGGCGCCGACGCAGTCATCGTCTCCCACAACCCCGTAGCGGAACAACCCGATCTGTTTGACGCGGTGCTTGAACTCTATCCCTTCATTCTCGAAGGCGTCAAAGAAGCACACGTGCCGCGCATTCTGTTCGTGGGCGAAGCCGGTACCTTGTTCGTCGAACCGGGCATTCGGCTGATGGACACCGGACTGATGGCAGACGCCGGAGCCTCCGGCATCCGCATGCTGGGCGGCTTTTACCTGGACATTTTGCGGCATGAAAGCGACATCGACTGGGTCTATTTCTCGCCGGCTGCCAACTTCGTCCCGGCTGGCCGTACCGGCCGGTTCCGTCTCGACAAGGACAACCTGATTGTCGGGCCCGACGGCGTCAGCGCCATTTCCGTTGAAGACTATGCACTGGCTTTAATGGATGAAACCGACGCACCGGTTCACCACCGCGAACGGTTCACTATTGGATACTGAAAGGCACTCCCATGAAAAAAGCATTCCATTTTCTGGAAAATCACGAAGACATGGCTTTCGCCACCTGCGACAAGGAAAAAAATCCCAAAGTCCGAGTGTTGCGTCTGATGAAAACCGAAGGCCACACCCTATATTTCGCCGTTTCTCCCTTGTCTGAAACCTACGCCCAGTTGAAAGACGACAACCGGGCCGAAGCGCTTGCCTGGGAAGGGGACGTATCGGTCAGGATCACCGGCAAAGTCCACTTCGACGTTCCTGACGAAACGTGCCGTGACATTTACCAAAACAGCCGGCTCCTGCAAAAACTGTACACGCACTACAAGGAACTGGCCTATTTACGGCTCGTCGCCCAAAAGCTGGATTACTACGACCTTTCCCTCACACCGCCCGTGCAGGACGTTTATGATTTCGACAAGGAAGACCTGCCGATCGCACCCGACCCGTCAGAACTGGAAAACCGCCGCTGACACCGGCGTCTTATCCGGCAGCAGAGCCGTTGTGCCCCGCCCGGTTCCGGTTAACGGTCTTTCTTTTTCTCATGTGTGCCGGCTAACCGGTCAAGGCAGAGGATGTTCATGACGTCATTTTGCTGCGGCAAGCCCTACGGTGCAACGTCCGGTCAATCGGCCCGGCCGCTTTTCCCGGGCAGGCCCAACCCGCTCCCGCACCCCCTCATCCGAAGACCCGTCACCGATCCGGTTTACGCCGTCTTCCATTCGCCCCGAAACACCGGTTTCGATACGGCTGCCGCCGTCGGCCACACTGCCCCGCTCCGCTATCGGCAGAAAATTTAATGATGAGTTACACTCTTTCCTGACATAGATAAAAACGGCTGCCGGCAAAACGTGCCAGTCTGTCACTCCGGAGGCCGGTCTGATGAGGGATAAATGCGCTTCCCGAAACGACCGGGAGGCAAAACACTGCTTCGGACCGTTTCAAAAACCAAAAGGAAA
>DBGFLV010000166.1:0-12013 GCA_048528425.1 Oxalobacter sp.
GGCCAGCCGTTATGCCGTCGTGCGCCTGCCGTCGTTCGAACAGGTCAAGGGCGATCCGGTGCTGTACGCACACGCTTCACGGGTCATGCACCTGGAATCCAACCCGGGAAATGCTCGCGCACTCGTTCAGGCGCATGGCGAGCGGGACGTCTGGGTGAATCCTCCGCCGTTACCGCTGACGATGGAAGAAATGGACGGCGTATACGGATTGCCTTACGCCCGAGCCCCCCATCCCGCCTATCAAGGGGAACGCATCCCTGCTTGGGAAATGATCCGTTTTTCCGTCAACATCATGCGCGGCTGTTTCGGGGGATGTACGTTTTGTTCGATTACCGAGCATGAAGGGCGAATTGTCCAGAGCCGGTCGGAACCGTCGATTCTCCGGGAGATCGAGGCGATACGCGATCGTGTGGAAGGGTTTACCGGAGTCATTTCGGATTTGGGCGGCCCGTCCGCCAACATGTACCGGCTGGGTTGTCGAGATGAGCGTATCCAGCAGGTGTGCCGTCGGCTTTCGTGTGTGTATCCCGAGATATGCAAAAATTTGAATACCGATCACACTAAGCTGATTTCGTTATACCGGAAAGCACGGGCGTTGCCGGGAATCAAGAAAGTACTGATCGGCTCGGGTGTGCGCTATGATCTGGCGGTGCGTTCTCCCGACTACATCCGGGAACTCGTGACGCATCACATCGGCGGTCTATTGAAAATTGCGCCCGAACATACTGAACCAAACGTGCTTTCCAAAATGATGAAGCCGGGTATCGCTACTTATGACGCCTTCAAGAAGTTGTTTGACCGCTATTCGCGGGAAGCGGGAAAAGAACAGTATCTCGTTCCGTATTTCATTGCAGCCCATCCGGGTGCAACCGACGAAGACATGCTGAACTTGGCGCTGTGGCTCAAAAAGAATCGTTTCCGGCCGGATCAGGTTCAAACGTTCATGCCGACGCCGATGGCGATTGCCTCGACCATGTATCATACCGGAAAAAACCCGCTGGTACCGGTAACTGCCGATTCAGAAGCGGTCGAGACAGCCAAAAAGGGCCAGATACGCCGGCTTCACAAGGCTTTTTTGCGCTACCACGATCCGGAAAACTGGCCGCTGCTGCGGGAGTGGCTGAGACGGCACGGCCGTTCCGATCTAATCGGTAACGGTCCTGACCAGCTGGTCCCGGCCTGGAAATCCGCTCCGGCCAAGTTCCCACCTCGAAACGAACTCAGGAAAAAGAACGGGAAATCCCGGCGAACCGTTCGTTGACGCGGCCGTTTATCGAAGAATCGGGACGGAACGCAGCCTTCCGGTTTACGTTGCCTGGCGAAGAAAGGACGTTGTTGAAAAACGGAAAGTGTTTACCGATCACGGCAGACGTGCGGGTCGTCACCGGACAATCGGCCCTGTGTCGTACCGCGATAAACTGCCAGGCCCGAGATCCTCTCCAGGGCACTGATATATTCGTCGATTCACTACAAGGACGACCCATCGGTACTTTCACACCGGATACGTGGGGATCGCTTGACCCCGTCCGGTCTGCTCGACCGGGAAAAGATGAATCGGGGTTATCGGAAAGTCGGTTAACGGATGGGTTTTATGCATCGTTTTGGTAGAACAAAACCGATAAAATAGAGACTTCAGGCGGGTTTTTCCCGAATTTGAGTAAAATGTAGCATTTTTCCGGTATTTCTGGTTTATAGTGTTCCGTTTTCCGTTCCGACACGTCTTTTTTCTGCAAGCTGATGAAAAACATTCGTAATTTTTCCATTATCGCCCATATCGACCACGGCAAGTCCACGCTGGCCGACCGTATCATTCAATTGTGCGGCGGCTTGTCAGAGCGTGAAATGGAAGCCCAGGTACTCGATTCGATGGAACTGGAAAAAGAACGGGGCATCACTATCAAGGCACAGACCGCTGCCTTGCGTTACAAAGCGAAAGACGGCCGGACGTACCATTTGAACCTGATCGACACGCCGGGACACGTCGATTTCAGTTACGAGGTCAGCCGTTCTCTCTCGGCGTGTGAAGGAGCGCTTCTGGTGGTGGACGCCTCGCAGGGAGTCGAGGCGCAGACCGTCGCCAACTGTTACACGGCGCTCGATCTGAACGTGGAAGTGCTGCCTGTTCTGAACAAAGTGGATTTGCCGTCGGCCGATCCGGACAATGCCCGCATGGAAATCGAGGACGTGATCGGCATTGATGCATCAGACGCCATTTTGTGTTCGGCCAAAACCGGGCAGGGAGTCGATGCCATTTTGGAAGCGATCATTGCCAAGGTACCGGCGCCGACAGGCGATCCAGAAGCACCCTTACAGGCCTTGATCATCGACTCCTGGTTTGACAATTATGTCGGGGTCGTCATGCTGGTGCGCATCAAAAACGGATCGTTAAAGCCGAAAGACCGCATCCGGCTGATGGCTACCGGTTCGGAACATCTCGTAGAAGACGTCGGTGTCTTCGCACCGCGTTCCGAGTCTCGCGAATCGTTGTCGGCCGGAGAAGTCGGTTTTGTCGTCGCCGGCATCAAGGAATTGAAGGTGGCCAAAGTCGGCGATACGATGACGCTGGCGTCGCGCCCGGCTAAATCGCCTCTGCCGGGTTTCAAGGAAGTCCAGCCGCAAGTGTTTGCGGGACTGTTTCCCGTCGAGGCCAATCAGTACGACGCCTTGCGTGATTCGCTGGAAAAACTGAAGTTAAACGATGCGGCGCTGCAATACGAGCCGGAAGTGTCGCAAGCGCTGGGATTCGGATTCCGTTGCGGTTTTCTGGGCCTCTTGCATATGGAAATCGTCCAGGAACGACTGGAACGTGAATTCGGGATGGATTTGATCACGACTGCCCCGACAGTGGTTTACGAAGTCGTCTTGAAAAACGGCGACGTGCTGAAGGTGGACAACCCTTCCAAAATGCCCGATCCGGCGAAAATCGAAGCGGTCCGTGAACCGATCGTGACTGTAACCCTTTACATGCCGCAGGAATACGTCGGCCCGGTCATGACCCTGTGCAATCAAAAGCGGGGCATCCAGCTGGACATGCATTATCACGGCAAGCAGGTACGTCTGGTTTACGATTTGCCGATGGCGGAAATCGTGCTCGACTTTTTCGACCGGTTGAAGTCCATCTCACGCGGTTACGCGTCGATGGAATACGAATTTCGGGAATACCGTCCTTCCGACGTCGTCAAAGTCGATATGTTAATCAACGGCGAAAAAGTCGATGCGCTGGCGATTATCGTGCACCGCGCCAACAGCCAATACCGCGGACGCGCCGTAGCGGCGAAAATGCGGGAACTGATTCCACGGCAAATGTTTGACGTCGCCATTCAGGCGGCAATCGGTTCAACGATCATTTCGCGCGAAAACGTGAAAGCGTTACGGAAAAACGTGCTGGCGAAATGTTACGGCGGGGACATCACGCGCAAGCGCAAACTGCTGGAGAAACAGAAAGCCGGTAAAAAGAGAATGAAACAAGTCGGGTCGGTAGAAGTCCCGCAGGAAGCTTTCCTGGCTATTTTACAAGTGGATGACAAATGAACGTGCAGTCTTTGCTGGGGAACTTCGCCCTGATTCTTTTCGTGTTGATGGTCGTAACCGGCGTTATCTGGTTTTATGACAAACTGGTGTTGGCCAAAAAGAGAAAAGCCGCGGCCGAAGTGGCGTTGTCCGCTTATGACGAGCGCAACGCCAAATTGAAAGCGGAAGGAATCAAGATCGACGAAACCGGTCGCGAGACTCTGAAGGAAAAATGGTTGAAACGTCCGGCCTGGGTAGAGTATACGGGCAGCCTTTTCCCAGTGATCGCCGCCGTGTTTGTCATCCGTTCCTTCTTGTGGGAACCGTTCAGGATTCCGTCGAGTTCTATGGTGCCTACCTTGCAAATCGGCGACATGATTTTAGTCAGCAAGTACAGTTACGGTATCCGCTTGCCTGTCGTCAACAAAAAGATTTTAAGTCTGGGTGATCCCCAGCGGGGCGACGTCGTTGTATTCAAATTTCCGAAGGATACGTCGCTCGACTACATCAAACGGGTGGTTGCGGTCGGGGGTGACCGGGTCGAGTACAAAAACAAGAAACTGATCGTCAACGGAGTGGAGTCGGAATACCAGCCTTTGCCGGACTATCTGGAGACCGAAACGCTGACTTATTCGAAACAGTTTGAGGAAAATCAGGCTGCTTCCGGCATTCGTCACCGGATTTTGAACGACGATCGCGCACCGACCTACGTCCCTCATCCAGATCGTTTTCCCAACCGGAATCTGTGTACTTACAACGTACAGGGTTTCGCTTGTACGGTGCCGAAGGGGTATTATTTCATGATGGGCGACAACCGTGACAACAGTCTGGACAGCCGCTATTGGGGATTCGTCCCGGACAGTTATCTCGTCGGAAAAGCTTTCCTGGTCTGGATGAATCTGGGTGATATGACACGTGTCGGCGCAATCCGGTAAGTCAAGCGCCTGCGAGAGGAAATGTGACTTTGCACAAGTATGAAACGTAGGAATCTGCCATGATAAATCTGAAAGTCCTACAGGAAAGAATCGGTTACACTTTCCGTGATACGGCGCTACTCCAGACTGCGTTGACGCATCGCAGTTTCGGTTCCCGCCACAATGAAAGGCTTGAATTTCTGGGGGATTCACTGTTGAATTGCGTCACCGCCATCAATCTGTACGGACGGTTTGCCCATTTGAACGAAGGAAGCCTGTCCCGGTTGCGTTCCAGTTTGGTGAGACAGGACGCCTTGTACGAAATCGCGCAAAAACTGGAATTGTCCCGTTTTTTGCGGCTGGGCGAGGGGGAAATGAAAGCCGGTGGCTTCAAACGGCCTTCCATTCTGGCCGACGCCGTGGAAGCCTTGTTTGGCGCTGTTTTTCTGGACTCGGATTTCGCTACGGTCGAGCGTGTCATCGGTTGCCTGTTTACGGATATGATGAAAGAAATTGATCCGGACACGTTCGGGAAGGATCCAAAGACCCAGTTGCAGGAATATTTGCAGGGGCACCGGATGGCATTGCCGGAATACCGTGTCGTAGCCACGCGCGGTGCCGCGCACAATCAGGAATTCGAAGTCGAGTGCGTCATTGAAAAATTCGACCTGCATGTTTGCGGAACCGGCAGCAGTCGGCGTTCAGCCGAACAGGAAGCGGCACAAAAAGCCATGGCCGAACTGACCACTGTCGCAAAACAGCGAAAAACGGTTTCGGCCGAAAAAGCCGGCAAGCAGAAAATGCTGGAAAAACGGATCGGTTCGGCAGCGTTGCCGGATCAAGCGACGCCACCTGTCAGAAAGTGAGGTTGATAATATGACGGATCAAAAAGAAAGTGCTTTCCGCTGTGGTTACATCGCGATAGTGGGCCGTCCCAACGTTGGCAAATCGACCCTGATGAATGAACTGATCGGTGCCAAAGTCAGTATTACCTCCCGTAAGGCACAGACAACACGACATCGGATCATGGGGATTCAAACAGATGAAGACGCTCAGTTCATCTATATCGATACGCCGGGGTTTCAGACTCGTTACAATAATGCCTTAAACAAGAATTTGAACCGAACGGTACGAGATACCCTATCGTCTGCCGATGTGATTCTTTTTGTGGTGGATGCCGGTGTTTACGGACCGGCTGACCAGCAGGTTCTGGATTTGGTTCCGGAGAACGTACCGACGATTCTGGTGATCAACAAGACAGATCGGGTGAAAGAAAAGGCCGAACTGATTCCGTTTGCCGAAAGAATTGCCGGATTGCACCCTTTTGCCGCTATCGTACCGGTCTCGGCACGCCAGCGCTTCCAGCTGAACCAGCTGGAAGAAGAAATCCGTCATCTGTTGCCGGAAAATCCACCTCTTTTTTCGCCGGAGGACGTAACTGACCGCAGCGAACGATTCATGGCGGCAGAAATCATCCGGGAAAAAATATTCCGGTATACCGGTGACGAATTGCCTTATACCAGTACCGTCGTGATCGAACAGTTCGAGCGGAAGGAAAAAATCTGTCGCGTGTTCGCCGCCGTGCTGGTGGAACGTGAAGCGCACAAGGCAATGATCATCGGTCACAAGGGCGAGAAACTCAAAGAGATTTCGACGGAAGCGCGGTTGGATATGGAAAAAATGTTTGGCGTACCCGTCTATCTGGAAATCTGGGTCAAGGTCAAGTCCGGTTGGGCCGACAATGAAGCGGGCCTCAGGGCTTACGGTTACGAGTGAGGCTCCGTGGACAACAAAGACGTTCGGCAGGAAACGGAAGGGGCCGGTGAACGGCTCGTTCCGAAGGAGCAAACGAAAACGACGCCCGACTTGTCGGCTGACGCTTCCGTGCCCCAGTCCGTGCCGCGAATCGGCGCTGAACACCGTATCGCCGGACAACCCGGTTTCGTTCTGCACAGTTACGTCTACAGTGAAAGCAGCCTGATCGTCGACGTATTCACCCGCGATTACGGCCGAGTCGCTATGGTAGCCAAAGGCGCGAAAAGACCGCACTCCCGATTGAGAAGCGTGTTGCAGACGTTTCAGCCTTTGTCAATCGGCTGGACAGGCAAATCCGAACTCCGCACACTGACGTCGGCCGAGTGGGTCGGCGGGATGATCCCGCTGGAAAATGCGGCTCTTTTGTATGGTTTTTATCTGAACGAACTGCTGTTGAAGCTCCTGGCTCGGGAAGACCCGCACCCGGGGCTCTTCGATCAGTACGTCAAGGCGTTGACCCGTTTGGCGACGTCGGATTCGGCGCAGACGGTGCTGCGAATTTTTGAACTGGCTTTGTTGAAAGAAACCGGTGTGGCCGCCGATCTGGGGGTTAACACAGTAAGCCGGGAACCGGTCGAACCGGAGGGTGTGTACGTCGTCGATCCCGAGAATGGCCCCAGACCTGCCCGCATGGGCGACAGTGCTCCCCGGATTTCAGGCAGGACGCTGCTTGCCATGATCGACGAAGACTATTCTGATCCGGAAACGCAATGGCAAAGCAAGTTGTTGATGCGTTTTCTGCTGGCACATCACTTAAACGGTGTCACCTTGCAGACACGAAAGATTCTGATTGATCTGCGCCAGTTGTGACAAAAGGGTAAACTACCTTTTTATCCATCTCTTTTGCGAGTTATGAGCCTTATCGAACCCAACGGCCCAGTTATCGAACTGGGTGTCAATATCGATCATGTCGCCACCTTGCGTAATGTGCGGGGAACCGTCTATCCGGATCCGGTCATGGCAGCCCTGATGGCCGAAGAAGCGGGTGCCGATGCGATTACCCTGCATTTGCGCGAAGACCGACGACACATCCGCGATGCGGACGTCCGTGCCATCCGGCCTTTGCTGGTCACCAGAATGAATCTGGAATCGGCCGTAACCTCCGAGATGATCGACTTTGCCTGTGAGGTGAAGCCGCAGGATGTTTGTCTGGTCCCTGAGCGGCGTGCGGAATTGACCACCGAAGGCGGACTCGATGTCGTCCGTCATTTCGATATCGTCCAGTCGGCTGTCGCACGGTTGACGGACGCGGGAATTCGGGTCAGCCTGTTTATTGATCCGGAAGAAGAACAGATTATTGCCGCACATGAAACGGGCGCACCCGTCATCGAGCTGCACACTGGCCGTTACGCCAATGCGTTCGATGAAGCGTCGCAACGTCACGAACTTGACAGGGTGCGGGAAGGGGTAGCTGAAGGGATCGCAAACGGATTGAAGGTTAATGCCGGACATGGATTGCATTATGAAAACGTCGTTCCGGTCGCGTCCATTGACGGGATCGGTGAACTGAACATCGGACACGCTATCGTCGCCCGTGCCGTTTTTGTCGGCTGGAAAAAAGCGATTGCCGACATGAAGGCCTTGATAGCCAGTGCCGGACGAGCCGTAGCAAAACAGGAAGGGAACGCAACCGGAGGAGCACAGGGAAAATGATTTACGGGGTGGGAACCGACATGATTGTGGTAACCCGTTTGAAAGCGGCACTGGAGCGACGTGGAGACCGTTTCGCTTCCAAAATACTGGGGCCGGAAGAAATGCAGCGTTACCTTCATCGAAAGGCGCGTGTCGAGTTGCGCGGACTTCGTTATCTGGCGACCCGGTTTGCGGCCAAAGAAGCGTTTTCCAAGGCGTTGGGACTGGGGATGAGAATACCGATGACCTGGCGTTCCATGCAGCTTTTAAACGCACCCGGTGGAAAACCGATTGCCGTGACCAGCGGCAAGTTGAAGGAACACATGGAAAAACACGGTTTGAAAGCGCAGGTTTCGGTAACCGATGAAGCGGAATACGCAATGGCGTTCGTCGTGATCGAACAAATCCGGGTGGCGGAAAACCGTAACTGATGGGAGAAAACATGCAGACGTCGAAGAGCTTGTTGTTGAGTGGCAAACGGAAAAGTTACAGTCCGGTGATGACAGACGTGATCGGACTGAAACTGACGGAAGAAGACGTTCGCCGGATACGCCATCCGTTGACGGGAGGGGTTATCCTGTTCGCCCGTAACTACCAGAACCGGGAACAGCTGACGGCCTTGACCGCGGCGATCAAGGCGGAATGTCCTGACATGCTGATTGCCGTTGATCATGAAGGCGGTCGCGTGCAGCGTTTCCGTTTCGACGGATTCACCCGGTTGCCGCCGATGCGCTCGCTCGGCCGGATGTGGGAAGACGATCAGGTCGCTGCTTCTCGTGCGGCCACGGCAGCGGGATATGTACTGGCCGCTGAATTGCGTGCCTGCGGCGTCGATTTTTCCTTTACCCCGGTATTGGACCTTGATTATGGCCGTTCCGCCGTGATCGGTGACCGTGCGTTTGCACGCTATCCCGACATTGTGACTTTTCTGGCCAAGAGCCTGAACTTCGGTTTGGCGCTGGCGGGAATGGCCAATTGCGGAAAACATTATCCTGGCCACGGTTACGCCAAGGGAGACTCGCATACCGAAGTCCCAGTCGACGACCGGTCGCTTGACGCGATTCTGTCTGAAGACGCTGCACCGTATCAGAATCTGGGCATGAGTTTGGCCTCTGTCATGCCGGCGCACGTCATTTATCCTAAAGTCGATTCGGTGCCGGCCGGTTTTTCCAAAAAATGGTTGTCTCTGTTGAGAAATGAATTGGAATTCGACGGTGCCATTTTCAGCGATGATTTGAGTATGGCAGCAGCCGGTACGGCGGGCGGTATCGTGGAACGGGCGACGGCGGCTCTTGACGCCGGTTGCGACATGGTACTGGTCTGTAATGCACCGGAAGCGACCGACGCGTTACTGGCCGGGTTGTCGCCGCGTCCGGAAGAAGCCATGCGCGACAGTATGGCCCGGATCGGTGCGTTGATGCCGAAGCTGCCGCCGCTTGACTGGTCGGCCTTGCAGGAGGAACCGCGCTACCGGCGTGCCCGTGCGATCGTCGAAGCCATTGTTCTGGATGAATGAAGGGTATGACGGAAGAGAAAAGGAACGTTCCCAGGCAGGAAACCGAAAAGGACGCTCAGTTAGCGGCTTCGCCGTCCGCCAGAGAGGCTGTTTTGGAAGCGGTCAGGCAGTTGCCGCATTTACCAGGTGTTTACCGCTTTTTCGACAAAAACGACAAATTGCTTTATGTCGGAAAAGCACGCGATCTGATCAAACGAGTCAGTACGTACTTCCAGAAGAACACGCCTTCTCCCCGGATCGCCATGATGGTCGAGCGGATTGCGCGACTGGAAACCACAGTCACTCGCAGTGAGGTGGAAGCGTTGCTCCTGGAAAGTAACCTGATCAAGACGCTGCATCCGCATTACAACATCATTTTCCGGGACGACAAGTCCTATCCCTATTTGAAAATTACGGGCGAGCCCATACCTCGCATCGTCTATTATCGCGGCAGTGTCGACCGGAAAAACCAGTTTTTCGGGCCTTTCCCGAACGCCTGGGCCGTGCGGGAAACCATCCAGATTCTGCAAAGAGTGTTCCGACTCAGAACGTGTGAAGACAGCGTGTTCAAAAACAGGACGCGTCCCTGTCTGCTATACCAGATCGGCCGGTGTAGTGGCCCTTGTGCCGGACTGATCAGTGGAGAAGATTACCGGGCGGATGTGGAAAACGCGGCCCGTTTCCTGCGAGGGGAACAGACTTCCATTCTGGAGGAATTACAGGAAAAAATGGCCGAGCACGCCGAACGGCTTGAATTCGAAGAAGCCGCTTCGGTACGTAACCAGATCACTTCGCTTTCACAGGTGCTCCAACAGCAAAGTATGGAAACAGACAATCGCGACGACGTCGACGTCATTGCCGTCGTCGTGAAAGAAGGAAAAGCCTGTGTCAATCTCGCTATGGTGCGCAGTGGCCGTCATCTGGGAGACCGGGCCGTTTTTCCCGGCAATGTGGGCAGTGCGGTCGGCAACGTGGGAGAAAATCTGGAAAACCAGGTGTTGAAAGCGTTTTTGGCGCAACACTACATCGGTCACGCCATTCCCAAAACCATCGTCCTGAATCGGGAATTTGATGAACCGGCCTTGATCATGGCCTTGTCAGCCCAGTGCGGACACCGGATCAATCTGGTATTCCAGCCACAGGGTCAACGGCGGTTATGGCTGGAAATGGCCCAAAAAAACGCGGAAATCGCCCTGGAACGGGTGTTGTTGCAGTCCGGTACCCAGCTTTCGCGGGTCAAGGCGTTGATCGAGCTGATGAAACTCGACATCGAAGACCCCAACGATTTGCGAATCGAGGCGTTCGACATCAGTCACACCCAGGGCGAGGCCGTGCAGGCTTCCTGCGTCGTCTTTCATCATTGCGCAATGCAGAACGGCGAATATCGGCGTTACAATATTTCCGATATCACACCCGGGGACGATTACGCGGCCATGAAGCAAGTGTTAACGCGCCGGTATGAAAAACTGGTTGGACATGAAGAGTTGATGCCCGACATCGTGCTGGTCGACGGCGGCCTTGGCCAGGTCAGTATGGCTGCTCAAGTCTTTGCAGAATTGGGACACGACCTTGGACTGATCGTCGGGGTAGCCAAGGGGGAAGGCCGCAAGGTCGGCCTGGAAACCCTGGTTTATGCCGACGGACGACTGCCGCAGGAACTGGGAAAGGATTCCGGCGTGCTGATGCTGATTGCGCAAATCCGCGATGAAGCGCATCGTTTCGCCATCACCGGAATGCGGGCCAAGCGCGACAAGAAAAGACACGCTTCACGCCTGGAAGAAATCGAAGGCATTGGTGCCAAAAGAAGACAGCGGCTTTTGGCGCGTTTCGGCGGAATCCGGGAAATCGCCGACGCGTCCGTCGACGATCTGGCGACAGTCGAAGGGATCTCACGCCGTCTGGCGCAACAGATATACGATCAGTTGCATTAGAATAACGCCTGATGTTTTTAACGCTCTCCGGAATATGAAAGTACAGACCATTAGTGGAAGTTGCAAAAACCGAGTTATGCCGTTCAATGTGCCCATTTTCCTGACCTGGCTGCGGGTGGCGCTCGTTCCTCTTCTGGTCGGTATTTTCTATCTGCCCAGGAGCTGGATGTCGCTGTATGCGCAAAGCCTGACAGCGGCCCTGATCTTTATCGTGGCCGCCTTAACCGACTGGGTCGACGGCTATCTGGCCCGGAAATGGAACCAGACGTCGGCGTTTGGCGCTTTTTTGGATCCGGTCGCCGATAAGCTGATCGTGGCTGGGTCGCTTTTGGTACTCGTCCATCTGGGACGCGTCAGTGCGATTTTGGGTTTCATCATTATCGGACGGGAGATTGCGATCTCCGCCCTGCGCGAATGGATGGCTAAAATCGGTGCATCAAAGTCGGTAGCGGTCAGTTCACTCGGCAAAGTCAAAACCATCGCCCAGATGGTCGCCATTCCGATGCTGTTGTTTTACGATGACCTGTTTTACGTCATTGATACCCGTTTTATCGGAACGGTTCTCCTGATTGTCGCGGCGATCCTGACGGTTGTCTCCATGTTGTATTATTTACGTAAAGCCTGGCCCTTGATGAAGTAAATGCCAGGCAGGGCCTTGACAGAATCAGGCCAAATGCTAGAATGCTCATCTCCATGCGGGAGTAGCTCAGTTGGTA
>DBGFLV010000167.1:0-10146 GCA_048528425.1 Oxalobacter sp.
GGCTGACAAGGGTTATCAGGGTGAACAATATCCCCGAAAGAGGTATATCGAACCAATCGGCAAATGGTGCCGGCTGCAGGACTTGAACCCGCCACCCCATGATTACAAATCATGTGCTCTACCAGATGAGCTAAGCCGGCACTGAAATAAATAATTATCCTAACTTATTTTATTCTGGTCAAGGTCGGTTTTTTGGGTGGTTCATCCTTGGACATCGCGGGAGGCTCCGCTTCGGGCTCGGTAGGTTCAAACGCCATTCCCTGGCCGTTCTCACTGGCATAAATGGCCGCCACGTTTTCAACAGGGATGTAAATGTCCTGTGGAACGCCGTTAAATCTGGCCTTGAACTGAATGGCGGTGTTGTCCATTTTCAGTGCGTGGGTCGCTTCATATCCGATGTCCAGAACGATTTGACCGTCGCGAACGTACTGCATGGGTACTTTCGTCGCTGCACTGACCGCTACGGCCAGATAAGGCGTGTAACCGTTGTCGACACACCATTCGTGAATGGCGCGCAGCAGATAGGGTTTCGTCGAAATTTCGGCCATGATTGCCTCCGGCAGTTAACGACGCATCACTTTTTCAGGTGGCGTCAGGGCTTCGATGTAAGCTGGGCGGGAAAACACGCGTTCCGCGTACTTCATTAAAGGAGCTGCCGTTTTGGAAAGTTCGATACCGTAATAGTCGAGACGCCACAGCAGCGGCGCTAAAGCGACGTCCAGCATGGAAAACTCGTCACCCAAAACGTATTTGCTCTTCTGGAAAAGCGGAGAAAGCGCGGTCAGATATTCCCGGATCTGAATACGTGCTTTTTCGTGATTGATTGCCGCGTTCTCCGATTTGTCGTTTTCCAGCGTGTTGACGTGCACGAAAAGTTCTTTTTCACAATTGAAAAGCATCAATCTGGCTCGGGCACGCATTAACGGATCGGCAGGCATCAATTGAGGATGCGGAAAACGTTCGTCAATGTATTCGTTAATGATGTTGGATTCGTATAAAATGAGTTCTCGCTCGACCAGAATAGGAACCTGACCATAAGGGTTCATGTCAGAGATTTCTTCCGGTTTGTTGAAGAGGTCGACGTCCCTGATTTCGAAATCCATGCCCTTTTCAAAAAGCACAAAACGGCAGCGCTGGGAAAAAGGACAAGTCGTTCCAGAATAGAGAACCATCATGATGTTGTTCCTTTAAGGCAGAAATTGTAGGCAAATCAGACAGCATGGTGCCCGGTTTACAAAGAAAGGATCCATTCAACTGAAATGCTCGAGAACACATGAATGAATCCGGAAATGGACCGGATTGGCAACACGACGTGTAACTGTATATTATAGAGTAGTGGAATTGGCTTTAAAAGAGGCTGATTGGCGTCCCGAATGACCGCTTTGAAAGGCGCTTCCCGTCAGGCGGGATTATCGATTTCCACGTAGCGATGGCGAATACCGAACCGGGTGGCCAGCTGTTCCCCCAGGGCCTGAATGCCGAAGCGTTCGGTTGCGTGGTGGCCGCAGGCCAGATAAGTGACGCCGTATTCCCGTGCTTCATGGACAGTCCGTTCCGAAATTTCACCGGACAGATAAACTGACGCTCCGGCCTGTGCCGCCTCGGGTAGCAAGTCTTGCGCGGCGCCACTACACCAGCCGATTGTGTCAAGTGATTGTTGCGGGTTACCGATAACCAGTGGTTCCCTGTCCAGCTTTTTCCCAATCCATGAGGCCAGATCGGACACGGTGGCCATGCCTGGATCGGTCATGCGGCCCAGCCAGCCCAGTTCGTTTTCACCGAAACGACCGGTGGCGTTTAACCCAAGCACTTTGCCCAGCCGGGCGTTGTTGCCCAGTTCGGGATGGGCGTCCAGAGGCAGGTGATAAGCGAGCAGATTGATGTCATGAGCCAAAAGCAGCTGGATGCGTTTCTTTTTCGGGCCCGTTATGCACGCGTTTTCGTTACGCCAGAAGTAACCGTGATGCACCAGAACGGTATCGGCATTGAGATTGATGGCCGCTTCGATCAAGGCATAACTGGCAGTAACCCCACTCACAACAGATGAAATGCGGGATTGGCCTTCCACTTGCAGACCATTTGGACAATAATCACGGATAAGTGAAATTTTTAACTCATCTGCCAGAAATTTAATGACTTCGTTTCTGTCTACTGTTTCCTGACCCACTTTTTTATTCATGATCATGCGACGTCTTTGGCTGTTGTTTGCTCAAACTATAACAGTTTGTCTGGCAGTTTGGTTCATTGTCGTGACACTGAAACCGGAATGGCTGGACTGGAACCGGAAGACGTTTGTTCCGGTTACCGAGGCGGGAAGCGGTTCTGCCGGTATGATACCGGCACAGGCTTCTTATCGGGAGGCCGTCGCACGTGCTATGCCCGCCGTGGTCAACATATACACGTCCAAGGAAGTGCGCCAACCCCAGAGTCCGTTATTGGACGATCCTTTTTTGAAGCGCTTTTTCGGTGAGCGATTCAACAACAACACGGAAAAGCAGATGAGTCTGGGTTCCGGTGTCGTCGCGACGCACGATGGCTACGTCCTGACGAATTATCACGTGGTTGAAACCGCCGACCAAATCGAAGTAGCCTTTGAAGACGGCCGGAAAGCGGCAGCCAAACTGGTGGGTACCGATCCGGAAACGGATCTGGCTGTAATTAAAATTGATTTGCCGGATTTACCGGCGATCACGTTCGGCAATGTCGACGAGGCTAAGGTCGGCGATGTCGTTTTAGCTATCGGCAATCCTTTCGGCGTGGGACAAACCGTCACGATGGGCATTATTTCCGCGCTGGGGCGAAGCCAGCTGGGGATTAACATTTATGAGAATTTCATCCAGACGGACGCTGCCATCAATCCCGGCAATTCCGGTGGGGCGTTGATCGACACAAGCGGCAATTTGCTGGGTATCAATTCAGCGATTTATTCGAGAAGCGGTGGTTCGCTGGGCATCGGTTTTGCCATACCCGTTTCCACGGTCAAAACCGTGATGGAATCCATCATTACAAAAGGACAGGTTGTTCGCGGCTGGATCGGTGTCGAGCCGAGAGACATTACTCCGGAGTTGGCTGATAATCTGGCGTTGGGCAAGAAAGACGGTGTCATTATCGCCGCTGTCTTAAAAAACGGTCCAGCCGACAAGGCAGGGATCCGGCCGGGAGACATTCTGGTATCCGTGGATGACAAGCCAATCGCCAACATGGCAGAAATGTTCAATCTGATCGCCAAATTACCGCCGGGCAGCAAAACCAATGTCGTTGTTTTACGCGATAACCAGGAAATCCGGACGAACGTTGCCGTTGGCAAGCGTCCCTCCAAGAAACGGCTGGAAAACCAGACCGATTGATGAAAAAAGCCTCCTCGAAAAAGGTTTTTTAAGATAACGTTTCAGCTTGGCGTTTTCCAAGGGCGTGGGCCACCCATTAGGTGAATGTGCAGATGATAAACGTCCTGTTTCCCGTCCGGCCCGGTGTTGACGACGACTCTGAAACCACCGTGCGGTGCGCCATCTTCGGCACCCGTGACCGCTATTCCGTTTTCACGAGCCAGACGCGGTATCAGCGCCATCATTTCTCCCAGCAGGGCAGCGTCGTCGTCGTTACAGTGTGACAGAGTCGGAATATGGCGTTTGGGGATAATCAACAAATGAACCGGTGCCGCAGGGTGAATGTCTTTGAACACCAGTATTCGTTCATTTTCGAACACGACAGTAGACGGTAACGCCTTGTCGGCGATCTTGCAAAAAATACAGTCGTCCATAACGCTCTCTCCAATGCTATTTGCCGGCCTGTTTCAGAATGCTTTTTTACGGGCCGCTTTTTCTTCAATCCCCGAAATGCCTTCACGTCGTGCCAGTTCATTTAAGACATCGTCAGCCGTCAACCCGAATTGTGCCAGTAAAATGAGTGAATGAAACCACAGATCAGCACATTCATAAACAATTTTAGACGAGGGCACATCGTTTCGAGCGTCTTTGGCCGCCATGACGGTTTCGGTCGCTTCTTCCCCGACTTTTTTCAGAATGGCGTCATCACCTTTGGCAAAGAGACTACTGACGTAAGAGGTTTGGGGATTTCCTCCATTTTCCGGTTTCCGCGATTCGATCACAGCGGTAAGCCGGGCAAGAATATCATTCATTTGTATATTTCCGAAGGGGCTTTTAAAACGGGATCGACGGTTTTCCAGTGCACGTTTTCTCCCTCTTTTTGCAATTGCTGGTAGAAACAGGAACGCCTTCCGGTGTGGCAAGCTAGTCCGGTCTGCTCTACCTGGAAAAGCAATGCGTCGTTGTCGCAATCCAGTCGGATGGCGACGATTTTCTGAACGTGTCCCGATTCTTCGCCTTTGTGCCAGAGCTTTTTCCGGGAACGGCTCCAGTAAACGGCTTCATTAAGCCGCAAGGTTTCTTCAAGCGCTTCTCGATTTGTCCAGGCAAGCATCAGAATGTCCCCGGTGGCGGCGTCTTGTGTAATCACCGGGATCAAACCTTGCTCGTTCCAGCAGATGGCATTTAGCCACGACTTTTCCTCGTTCATAAGCGTACCGGAATGTGCTGACTGTCCATGAAACGTTTGGCATCTTCTACCGTGTATTCCCCATAATGGAAAATACTGGCGGCCAGTACGGCATCCGCATGGCCTTTTTGTATGCCGTCGACAAGATGCTGCAAATTTCCCACGCCACCGGAAGCAATGACCGGGACATGGACGGCGTCGGAAATGGCGCGGGTGAGTTCAAGGTCAAAACCGCTTTTGGTACCGTCCCGGTCCATACTAGTCAACAGGAGCTCGCCGGCACCGAAACTTTCCATTTTTTTTGCCCAGGAAACGGCTTCCAGTCCTGTCGGATGGCGACCGCCGTGCGTGAAGATTTCCCACCGGCCGGGGGCAACCTGCTTGGCGTCGATGGCCACGACGATACATTGAGAACCGTACCGCAAAGCCGCTTCCTTGACCAATTGCGGGTGAGTGACAGCGGACGTGTTGATACTGACCTTGTCGGCACCGGCATTCAAAAGGCGTCTGACGTCTTCGACGGATCGGACTCCGCCTCCGACCGTCAACGGAATGAACACTTGCGAAGACACCGCTTCAATGATGTCTAAAATAAGGTCGCGCTGGTCGCTGGAAGCCGTAATGTCCAGAAACGTCAATTCATCTGCACCCTGATCGTTGTAGCGGCGTGCGATTTCGACGGGGTCACCGGCATCTTTCAACTCGACAAAATTAACCCCTTTGACGACACGGCCGGCCGTGACGTCAAGACAGGGAATGATTCGTTTGGTCAGCATAACCTGAGTTTCCTCTCGGCGTAAGGCCCCATTAGAGTTCAGACAAGGCGTTAACACGCGCTTGCGCTTCTTCGAGGTTCAATGTGCCTTCGTAAATGGAACGTCCGCAGATGACACCTTCGATACCTTCGTTTTCTACGGCGCAAAGCGCTTCGACGTCTTGCAGATTATGGACGCCACCGGACGCGATCACCGGCACTTTCACGGCACGCGCCAGTTTGACCGTGGCGTCGATGTTGACACCGCCCATCATGCCGTCACGGCCGATATCGGTGTAAATGATGGATTCGACGCCGTAACCTTCGTATTTTTTTCCGAGTTCGATTACGTCGTGACGCGACAGTTTGCTCCAGCCGTCCGTGGCTACTTTGCCGTCTTTGGCGTCAAGACCGACGATGATTTGCCCCGGAAAGGCGCCGCAGGCGTCCTGGAGAAAGCCCGGATTCTTGACGGCAGCCGTTCCGACGATGATATAGGCCAGACCGTGGTCTAGATAACGTTCGATCGTATCGAGATCGCGAATACCTCCACCCAACTGAACGGGGATGACGCCAAGGTCGTTGTCTTCGGCGAACGCCTGTACGACCTGAACGATTTTCTTAACGGCCGCCTCGTTGATCGGTTTGCCGGCAAAGGCACCGTTCAAATCAACCAGATGAAGACGTCTTGCACCCAATTTCAGCCAGTGCAACGCCATTTCGGCGGGGTCTTCCGAAAAAACGGTCGCCTGGTCCATATCGCCCTGTTTCAGGCGCACACAAGAGCCGTCTTTCAAATCAATAGCAGGAATAAGCAACATGATGAAAACGAAAATTGAAGTTGAACACGTAATGGATCAGTTATCAGGGATTCCAGTGGATGAAATTTCGGTAAAGCTGAAGACCCGCTGTCGCACTTTTTTCCGGATGAAACTGGGTGGCGAAAATATTTTCATGCGCAACAGCACTGCAAAAACGGACACCGTATTCGGTTTCACCCGCAACGCAGTCACGTTGATCGGGAACAGCATAAAAACTGTGTACGAAATAGAAGAAACTATCGTCGGCTATGCCGTCCCACAAAGGATGTGGCTGGTTTTGCCTGACTCGGTTCCACCCCATTTGAGGAACTTTGTAACGGGAACCGTCTGTCTGAAATTGATTGTCGAGACGGAAACGGACGACTTTTCCGGGAAGAAGACCCAGTCCTTTCGCATTGCCCTCTTCACTTTGTTCAAACAGCATTTGTTCGCCGACGCAAACGCCGAAAACGGGTTTTTGACGGGCCGCTTCCAAGAGTGCTTCTTTCAGGCCGGAGTTTTCCAGGGAAGCCATGCAATCCGGCATGGCTCCTTGTCCGGGCAGCACCACACGGTCGGCCTTTCGCAAGTCAGAAGCTTCTTTCGAGACGAGAACATCTGCTGTAGGCGCAACAGCAAAGAGCGCCTGCGCTACCGAGCGAAGATTTCCCATACCATAGTCAACGACAACAATTTTCTTCATATGTGTGACCCGATCAGAAGACAAGCGACGACGAAATCCATTCGTTCACAGTATTCCCTTGGTGGACGGAACGGTGTCTGACGCTCTTGGATCCTCTTCGGCAGCCATGCGCAACGCGCGGCCGAAAGCCTTGAACACGGTCTCGCACTGATGATGGGCGTTATCACCCCGCAAATTGTCGATGTGCAGGGAGATCCGCGCATGATTGACCAGACCCTGAAAAAACTCGCGGACCAAATCCAGATCGAACCGGCCGGTCATTGCCCGGACAAACGGGACGTGAAAAGACAGATAAGGACGGCCGGAAAAGTCGATGACGACTCTGGAAAGCGACTCGTCCAGCGGAACGTAGGCATGACCGTAGCGCCGGATGCCTTTCTTGTCACCGACAGCCTCGTACAGAGCTTGCCCCAGCGCGATACCGACGTCTTCAACAGTGTGATGATCGTCGATGTGGACGTCCCCTTGTGCCTTGACGGACAGATCAATAAGTCCGTGACGAGCAATTTGGTCCAGCATATGGTCGAGAAAGGCAACTCCGGTCTTAAGGTTTGACCGACCGGTTCCGTCCAGATTGATCACGACGTGAATCTGTGTTTCATGGGTGTTGCGGACGATTTCTGCTGTTCTGGGCGCTGACATGGTGTGTTCGGAAAAGGATTAAATACAGGCACGAAACTGGTCAAGAAACATTCTGTTTTCTTCCGGCGAACTGACGGTGATCCGCAAGCAATTTTCAAGCAGTGTGTGCATTTTACTCATATTTTTGATTAAAACCTTGCGGGAAAGCAATTTTTCAAAAACGGCGTCGGCTTTTTGCAATCGTATCAGTAAAAAGTTGGCCCGGGAGGGAAAGACGTGGACACCGGGCAGTTTTTTCAGCGATTGGGCCATTTTTTCCCGCTCAGCCCGGATAACGGCGGCTTGCTGGTTGAATACGTCGAGGTGATCCAAGGCAAATTCGGCCGTGGCCTCGGTCAGAACGTTGACATTGTAGGGCGGCCGGACTTTGTCGAATTCAGCCAGCAGTTCCGGGATGGCCGACATATAACCGAGCCGAATACCAGCCAAACCCAGCTTGGAAACGGTTCTCATGACCAGCAGATTGGGATAGTCAGGTAACCTGGACATCAGACTGGCTTCGGCAAAGGGCTGATAGGCTTCATCACTAACGACAATGCCTTTCCCGCTCATGGCTTCGATAATCCGGACGACATCTTTTTCATCGAAGAGTGTGCCAGTCGGGTTGTGCGGATTGGCAAGGTAGACGACAGAAGGCCGATGTTCCTTGATCGCAGCGAGCATGGCTTCTATGTCCAGTGTGAAATCAGGTTTTAAAGGAACACCGATGAATGGCATACCGACAAACTGGGCCGAGAGAGCGTACATGACGAAGCCGGGTACCGGTGCCAGCATGCTGGCCGGTTTATCTTTCATGGCACAGGCCAGAGCAACCAGAGAAATCAGTTCATCGGAACCGTTTCCCAACATGACGTCGTATCCTTCTGGAATCTCCATGTTTTGCCGTATTTTTTCTTTAAGGCGCGTGTATGAAGGAACGGGATAACGGTTCAGGGCGACTTCGGCCAGACGTTTGCCGAGTTCAAGTTTCAGTTCTTCTGGCAGAGAGTAGGGATTCTCCATCGCGTCGAGCTTTAAAAATCCGGTGGAATCCGCTACCGCATAAGCCGACATTGCCCGAACGTCCGGGCGGATAACGTGTTCGATTAAAGACATGGTCGGTAGGTAGTCCCTTATTTTGATGAACGTGTTTTTCCGTTTACGATTTTTAAAGTCTTGAGGCAGCACTTCTGGCGTGCGCTTCCAACCCTTCACCGGTTGCCAGTTCCACCGCGATTTTTCCAAGTGTCTGCGCGCCTTCGGCACTGACGCAAATAAGACTGGATCGCTTCTGGAAATCGTAAACGCCCAGCGGTGAGGAAAAACGGGCAGTTCTGGACGTCGGCAATACGTGATTGGGGCCGGCACAGTAGTCGCCCAGCGATTCGGACGTGAAACGACCCAGAAAAATGGAACCGGCGTGACGGATCAGATCGGCCCAGCGTTTCGGCTCTTCTGCCGAGATTTCGAGATGCTCCGGTGCGATCCGGTTAGCGATTTCACAGGCTTCTTCCATGTCTTTTACCTGAATCATGGCACCCCGCGATGAAAGCGATCGGGTGATGATGTCCTTGCGCATCAGGTCAGGCAGCATTTTTTGGATGCTGGCGTTGACCCGCTCGAGATAAGTCGCATCCGGAGAAACGAGAATGGACTGGGCCATTTCATCGTGCTCCGCCTGGGAAAACAGATCCATCGCCACCCAGTCAGGATCGGTCGTACCGTCGCAAATGACCAGAATTTCGGACGGTCCGGCGATCATATCGATGCCGACCGTGCCGAAAACGCGGCGTTTGGCGGCTGCAACATAGGCATTGCCCGGGCCGACGATTTTATCGACCGGAGGAATGGTTTCGGTACCGTAAGCTAAAGCACCAATGGCCTGGGCACCGCCGATCGTGAAAACACGTGTCACGCCGGACAGGGCGGCAGCGGCAAGCACCAATTCATTTCTGACACCGTCCGGTGTCGGCACGGCCATGACGATTTCGGCGACACCGGCAACCTTGGCGGGAATGGCATTCATCAATACGGAAGAAGGATAAGCCGCTTTTCCGCCAGGCACGTAAATGCCGACTCTGTCTAAAGGCGTGACTTTCTGGCCTAAAGAAGTACCGTCTTCATCCGTAAAACTAAAACCATCGCTGCCGCAGGATTGTTTTTGATACTGGTGGTATTTTTCGATTCGTTTTGCTGCCGTCTGGAGCGCAGCTCGACGTTTTGGCGCAAGCGAGGCGAGAGCCGCTTCGCATTCTTCCGGCGCAATCTCCAGTTCGGAAGCAGCGTTGACCGTCAACCTGTCAAAACGTTTGGTGTAGTCCAGAACAGCTTTATCGCCATGAATTTTCACGTCGGAGAGTACGTTAGCGACCACTGTATTGATGGACTCGTCTTCTTTTGCTTCAAACGCCAGTACATCGGAAAGTGCTTTGTCGAAATCGGGTTGAGTGGTCGTCAGTTTGCGGATTTGAACGGTCATGATGTCAGTCTCACTCGGTTTGGGATGGGGTTTCGGGTTCGGAAGACGCCGCCTTGAACGCGTCCAGTATGGGTTGCAGCATCTGGCGCTTCAGTTTCAATGACGCCTGATTGACGATCAAACGGGACGTGATTTCCTGAATTTGTTCCACTTCTACCAGATTGTTGGCCCGCAAGGTGTTACCGGTACTGACCAGGTCGACGATCACGTCGGAAAGACCGACTAAAGGCGCCAGTTCCATCGAACCGTACAACTTGATAATGTCGACGTGAAT
>DBGFLV010000168.1:0-3055 GCA_048528425.1 Oxalobacter sp.
GGGAAAGGGCGGGTGGTTGCGTGTGTGGGAATTGCACCGACAACTTGAATCTGTCCAGGCGAAAAACGAAGAACAAAAAGCCAAAAATGCCAAACTGGCGTCTGAAGTCCAGAGCCTGAAAGAGGGGACTGAGGCAATTGAGGAGCGGGCCCGTTACGAATTGTCGATGATTAAAAGGGGCGAAGTATTTGTCCAGTTACTGGACGATTCGGAAAACGATTCAAAAACGACGACCGAAACGGAAAAAGTCCCTGAAACCGGAAAAAACACATCCGTTTCTGATGGGAATGATCTATAATATTTGGATCAGATCAATTCAGACAGTTGCGGAAACGTTAGACTGGTCATTGTAAAAAGTTTGACAGCATTGCCCGGATTGGTTATAATTTTTTTCTCAATTCCTCGATAGCTCAGTCGGTAGAGCGACGGACTGTTAATCCGCAGGTCCCTGGTTCGAGCCCAGGTCGAGGAGCCAGACATATCAAAGGGTTACGTTTTCACGTAACCCTTTTCTTTTTACCTTTCTTTGACAGTGTCCAGGAAAATTCACCGCTGCCACTTTTTTCTATCCGCCCGATTTGGATTTTTTCCACGTTATGTCAACTGTATTGGGCTGCACGGTTCCGTGCCGGTGACATTGAAAAAGACGTGTTTTTCAAACCTTGAAAAAAGAACTCCGTTAGACAGGAAGATGATTGGCCGTGTTCTTTTACCGGATGAGATCGATACGTTCTTGGCCAGAGACAACGCCCGTGTTTCGACGCATAAATAACTGGCACAGGGACACAGTTACTGCTGACCGAGGACACGTCGTTGTGTATCATCTTCGCTGGGTACCCAAGTTGCGCCCGAAACTGGCCCACCGACCTCGCTTTACCCAGTGAGGTCTTTTTTACAGGAAAAACATGATTTTTAGAAATCTTTTAATGGCCCAACAACAAAAAGAGAGAACCTTTACCGTCGTTTTCGATAGCGCAGGCGGCAACGAGATCGCGCAGCAAACCGTGAAAAGAGGAGAAAGAGTGAAAGAAAGGGTGCCGGAGCGGACGGGATACCGTTTTACCGGATGGGCATTGAATGGAACGGCATTCGATTTCAGTTCACCGATAACTGGAAACATTACGCTGGTCGCGAGTTGGGAGATCCGAAGGTTCACTGTCACCTTCGATTCGGCAGGGGGAAGTGACGTATCCGCACAGACCGTTGCCTACGGAAGTAAATTGTCTTACGTATTCCCGATTCGTGAAAATTATAATTTTACAGGCTGGCTATTAAATGGTGTTATATTCGATTTTAACACGTCAGTGATGATGAACATGACACTGATTGCTGGCTGGGAATACAGTGCCAAGTTAGAAACACAGAGTGGTACTGGTACGCTTCTTCAACGATCAGTTCCTATAGGGGATGGCAGGTTTGCTGTTTTCATCGGACAAGGTTCTATCCTTTTTCCGACCTCATTTAAAGAAGTGCCATCATTAATTGCTACCGCTAATACGGGTGGTTCACAACTATTTGATTTGACCAGTATTTCTACGGTAACCACTACAGGTTTTAGCTGGGCACAACAAGAAGCGGGGATTTCTTGGGGGCCATTAACAAATGAGTTCCCCATAAGTTGGAGTGCAACCGGGTATATCTGATCAGGAATAAAACCACTTTTCTGCGTGCGCTAAAACAAAGAGACTTTACAAGACCCTCATCGGATCTGGGGATGGGACGGATGTAGATTTTTTTGTAGTGGTCGAAAATGAGGGAAGGTCGTCCTAAACTGGAGTAACCGATTATGTCAAAAAGCTGTCGAACCGGGTCTATTCATGCCTGTCTCAGGCGATTTTTTGACATTTTTGTTTTTAAAAACGATTTAAAATCAACAAATTGATGGTGCGAGGGAGGGGACTCGAACCCCTACACCTTAACGGCGTCAGGACCTAAACCTGGTGCGTCTACCTATTTCGCCACCCTCGCGAGCGACCGGAACAGATCATTTTACTTCATTTTGAACCGGTTTGGGCAGATCTGGCCAGCCAACAAGAAACCACGGTACGCTTATGGCGTTTTGTAAAAACGGGGTCCCTTTGCTGAATGCAACGGATGATCACTGACGTGTATTTCGACTTTGTCTGGGAGAATCGGCCGTTTTCAGACCACGATAAACCGGTTTGCGCATCAATCCCCGATAGTTTCGGGCCACAAAGGTGACCCGGCACGTTTTTTCCGGTCTGATCCAGACGGCTTTTCCATCATAGGCAGGAGGTAACGTCCGAAAGGGGGATCCCGGCAGGACAGGCACGCTTGCCAACGTTGCAAAATCGTTTGAGGCCGCAGGCAGTTCCACTTCACCCTGGTAGACGAGTTCGTGTTTGCTGCTGTACTGTCCGAGTATCAGGTGAACGGTGCCATCGTTTCCGGTCTCATAGCCGCAGATGAGGTAATCGTCTTCCAAAGAGGCTTTCATATCGAGCCAGTCTTCGGTGCGTCGACCGGGAAAGTAAAGACTGTCCAGGCGTTTGGCTGTCACACTGCCCCGGTGTTGACGGCAAATGCGCTGATAGAACGCTGTGCCGTGTGCCGTGACGTATCGTACTATGGAAAACTGGGCGCTTTCGGTCACCAAGTTGTCCAATGCCGCTTTACGTTCGGAAAGGGGCAGATCGGTTAGGGAATAACCGGACTGATACAACATGTCGGAGGCGACAAAAACCGCCGGACGCGGACAAACTCCACGGTGCGGGAGGGACGGTACGTTTCCGGAAACACGGCGATTCACTTCAACCGGATCGGGTTGCCCTTTTTCATCGGTTATCACTACTTCTCCATCCAGAATACAACGACAACGCACCGACTGGTTTAACGTCGACAGTTCGGGAAAACGTGAAAGCAATCCGGAAAACCGCGGGCTTTCCAGAAAGGTACGCTTGTCGTCCAGATAAGCGAGACAGCGTTCTCCTCCGGAATGGATTTCGAAAAGCCATCCGGCATCGTCAAAAGGGAGACACTCGCCTCCGGTATACATTAAAGATGCCGAGCGGGAATCGAACATGTCCATTGTGCC
>DBGFLV010000169.1:0-2748 GCA_048528425.1 Oxalobacter sp.
GCACACATGACAGAACGGGTTCAGGTTCACGGTAACAGAACGTTTTTTCGGACTGTCTTTTTCAGGAGAATCCGGGGTATCCGGCTGATTGGCCGGAGTTGGCCTTCGAAAAAAGATGAATTGGCCGGTAGGGGAGCACTCATGCATAGCGACAAACAAACAGACGGGAAGCATAAAACGGAAGCGAAAGCCGATGTTTCTGTGGAAAACGGTCAGAATACCGCACCGCACACGGAAGAGCACGGACATGAGAATAGGCCGCCTTCTGACGGAAAGCACGAGAAAACAATGCCGGGAATGACAAACACTCATCAAAACGGCACGAATCACATGGGGCATATGGGCAATCTGAAACAGAAATTTTGGGTGTCTCTGATCGTTTCCGTTCCCATCATTTTAATGACGCCGATGATGGGGTGGCGTTTGCCGTTTCAGGTCTCTTTTCCTGGGTCGGGTTGGGTGGTGCTGGCACTGGCCACGTTTCTGTTTTTTTATGGAGGCAAGCCTTTTTTCGACGGGGCAAAAAGCGAGCTGAAAAACAGGAAGCCCGCCATGATGACGCTGATTTCGATGGGGATTTCGGTCGCCTATTTTTACAGTCTGTTTGCGTTCGTCTGGAACGAGTTAGACCGAACCAACGTGACCCGTATGGATTTCTTCTGGGAACTGGCGACGTTAATCGACATTATGTTGTTGGGGCACTGGATCGAGATGAGGGCCATCGGCGACGCCGGTAACGCGTTGAAAAAGATGGCGGAACTGTTACCGTCGACGGCGCATCTAGTGAATGAGGGAGGGAAAACGGTTGAGGTCGCCATCAGTACTCTGAAAATCGACGACACGGTACTGGTCAAGGCAGGTGAAAAAGTGCCGGCAGACGGAATAGTGGTTTCGGGAAAGTCGACTGTGAATGAATCTATGGTGACCGGCGAGGCGAAAGCGGTCGGGAAAAAAGAAGGCGACAAGGTCATCGGCGGTTCGATCAATGGGGATGGAACGCTGACAATCAGGGTCACCGGAACGGGTGAATCGGGTTACCTGGCTCAGGTCATGAAGCTGGTGGGTGACGCACAGAAGGAAAAATCAAAGGCGGAAAATCTGTCGGACAAGGTAGCCAGAGCGCTTTTTTATATAGCGCTGGGAACAGGAATTGCCGCTTTCATTGTCTGGTGGGTCGTCACGCGCGATCTCAACACGGCGCTGGAAAGGCTGGTAACCGTGCTGATTATCGCGTGTCCACATGCACTGGGTCTGGCTATTCCGTTGGTGGTAGCCCGTTCGACCTCGCTTGGGGCGAGTCATGGCCTGTTGATCAGAAACCGCCATGTGATTGAGGAAGCCGGGACGATTCGTGTCGTGGCCATGGACAAGACGGGAACCCTGACGGAAGGCCGTTTTACGGTTTCGACAGTCAAGGCACTGGATACCAGATGGGATGACGACAAGGTTCTGACCTTCATGGCAGCACTGGAAGCTGAATCCAGTCATCCGCTTTCTGTCGGGATCGTTGACGCAGCGCGTCAGAAAAAGCTGGTTTTGCCGAAAGCGGAAGACGTGAAAACGATAGCGGGGGTCGGCTTGACAGGAACAGTAGATGGCCGACACATGGAAATCGTGACCACGACTTATCTGGATGGAAAACGGTTGCCTTACAGTGAAAAACTGTTCAATGAATTGTCCAATCAGGGTAATTCCGTCAGTTATCTGGTGGCTGACGACAAAGTGGTTGGTCTGGTCGCCGAGGGAGATCAAATCAAGCCGGAAGCGGAAAAAACGGTTGAAGCCCTTAAAAAAAGGAAAATCGATCCCGTGATGCTGACCGGAGACAACGAGGGATACGCGAAAGCGGTTGCCGAACGGATCGGCATTACTGATTTTCATGCGCATCTGTTGCCGCAGGATAAGGAAAAAGTGATTGAAACTTATCAGCGTGAAAACCGGCCGGTCATGATGGTAGGGGACGGTGTGAACGATGCACCGGCTCTGGCCAAAGCCGACATTGGCGTGGCTATCGGTGCCGGGACGGATGTGGCGATCGAGTCGGCGGATGTGATTCTGGTGAAAAGTAATCCATACGATATCGTGCATTTCCTGAATTTGGCTGAAAACACGTCACGAAAGATTGTCCAGAATCTCTGGTGGGGAGCCGGTTACAACATCGTCGCCATTCCGCTGGCTGCCGGGATTCTGGCACCGGTCGGCATTGTGTTGAGTCCGGCCGTCGGGGCTGTGCTGATGTCAGCCAGCACGGTTATCGTAGCCTTGAATGCGGTCACGCTGAAAATGGAATAGCGGGCTTGCTGTCCGTTCGCGCCACAGTCTCCTGTCCTTTATAATGGAGCAGTGAACGTTTTATGAAGAGGCCGATGACGACTTTTGCCCTGAAAGGAAATCTGCTTTACACCCCGTCGCCGGACAGCATGGTTTGTCTGCAAAATCACTTTCTGGTCTGCGAAAAGGGACAGGTTGCCGGTACGTTTGACGTATTACCGGAAAAGTACCAGGGTATCAACGTAACCGATTGCGGAAACGCCTTGATCGTTCCCGGACTCGTCGATTTGCATCTTCACGCTCCCCAATACGCCTTTCGCGGTCTGGGCATGGACATGGAATTGCTCGACTGGCTGCAAACCCGTACTTTTCCGGAAGAGGCGCGTTACGCCGATCCCGACTATGCGGAAAAAGCGTATCGATTGTTTGTGGAAGCCCTGAAACGTTCTGCAACGACGCGCGCCTTGATTTTCGCTA